>VGBQ01000075.1 GCA_016870425.1 Actinomycetota bacterium
CGCGCGCGTGCTGCCACGCGATATCCAGGTCGACCTGGCTGGTCGTATTCATCATCTCGACGAGCACGCGCCCGTTGAAGGCCGCCTTGTCCCGGGGTGCGCGGACGATGATGCGTGACCTGTACTGCCCCTGCGGTGAGCGTGGGGCTGCCTGGGAGCGCACGCGGGTCGTGGCTCCCACGTAGGAGTAGACGCGCGGCGAGGCCAGGGTGACGGAGTACTCACTCTCGTCGTAGCCCGCGGCGTCGAGGTCCTGAAGCGCGCCCGTGAAGATGCGGTCGCCGGGGATGGGCGCGATGGTCGGGAGCGGCACCGTGGGGCGTGGCGCGCCCGTGGCCGCGGGAGCTGACATCACGGCTCCCCCGGCGAGGAGGGTCACGGCCGTCGCGACAGACAGGAGCAGGGGGATTGGTCGACGCATGCGCCCATCATGGTGGCGCGTGGCGGTCGTTGCACCTCCAGGACCCGTGCGGTGGCCCACTAGGCTGCGGGGGTGATCGAGGTGGGGGTCGTCGGCGCCGCCGGGCGCATGGGCGGCGAGGTAGTGCGGTCGATCGATGCGGCGGATGACCTGCACCTGGCTGCCGCGCTCGACATCGACGACGCCCTCGATCAACTCGAGGCGGCGGGGGTCGAGGTTGCCATCGACTTCACGTCCCCCGACGCCGTGATGTCGACGCTGCGCTACTGCATCGGGCAGGGGATCCATGTGGTCGTCGGCACCACGGGATTCGACGAGGCTCGCCTGGACGAAGTCCGCGCGATGCTGGAGGAGCATCCGGGAGTGGGCGTGGTCATCGCCCCTAACTTCGCACTCGGCGCCGTATTGCTCATGCGGTTCGCACGCGAGGCCGCGCCGTACTTCGAGTCCGTCGAGGTCATCGAGATGCATCACCCCGACAAGCTCGATGCTCCTTCCGGCACGGCGATGCACACCGCTGAGTCCATCGCTGCGGCCCGTCGACATGCGGGCGTCGCCTCGTCTCCTGATGCGACGGGTCGCATGCTCGAGGGTGCGCGCGGAGCCGACGTCTCGGGAGTGCGCGTGCACTCGGTGCGCGTGCGCGGCCACGTCGCCCACGAGGAGGTCCTCCTCGGCAACCCCGGCGAGATCCTGACCCTGCGCCACGACTCGCTGGATCGGGAGTCGTTCATGCCGGGCGTACTGCTGGCGGTGCGCGCGGTGGGCGCGCGGCCCGGGCTCACCGTCGGGCTCGAGGCCCTGCTCGCTCGATGACACCGCGACGCTGGGCCTGGGTGCTTGCCGCGGCCGTCGCGGCCTACCTCCTGCTGGCGGGGATCCGCGGTTGGGCTCTCCTCACCTCGGGCGAGGCGTCGGGAGTCCTGCTGGGACTTGCCGTCTTCGCCCTGCCCGTCGTGGGCGCCTGGGTGGTGTGGCGTGAGATCGACTTCGGCTACGCCATGCAGGCGATGGGGGCACAGCTCGGGGATGAGCGGGACCTGCCCGTCGATGATTTCGCGCGCATGCCCTCGGGGCGCATCGATCCGCAGGACGCGCAGCGATTCCTCGGGGCCGAGCGCGAGCGCTTGGACGCGCATCCCCAGGACTGGAAGTCGTGGTACCGCTTCGGCCTCGCCCTGGACGCATCCCGTGATCGCCGGCGTGCGCGAGCCGCCATGCGGGAGGCGCGCCGTCTCTGGCGGGCCGCTGGCTAGCCGCGCGTCTCGCGCACCCAGGTGCGCAGGCGGTCGGATGCAGCGGACCACGCCTGGGGCCGCAGCCACAGATCGGGCGATGCAGACTCCACGTGTGTGCGGATCCCCTGGCCTGCGTCATCGCGAATCACGACGCCGAGGCCGGGCACACGTAGGGGCGTGCCGAGCAGGCGACTGCCCGGCGCGTCCACCACGTCGGTCACGCAGGGCCAGGGGATCGCCTCCGTCGTGAGGATGCGTGAGACCTTGATCCCCCGGTCGCTCACGTAGGTTCCGGCGACCCACGCTCGGGCGAGGAGGCCGACGAGCGGAAGGACGACGGCCACGGTGACCAGCAGTGACAGCCAACCGGGCCGCGTCAGCGCGACGGCCACAGCGGCGCAGGAGAGGGTCACGACGACGGCGGTGCACAGGGTGAGGAAGCCCCAGCGCCACGGCCCTCGGCCGCAGATGCGGATCCAGCGCGTCTGCATCGCGGCGCCATCGAGCGGCCCCGGGTCGGCTGTGGGCCAGAGGAACCAGAAGACCGGTCGCCTCACGGCAGCCATCCGAGGGCGCGCACCACGCCCGTCACCGCTGCCGCGGTGATGATGACGATGAGAAATGGCGCGCGCAGGATCAGGGCGATGAGTGCAGCGATCACACCGGGCACGCGTGCGTCGATGCCGATGGCCTGACCGTCGACAAAGGTCCAGATGCCGATGAGTGCCGAGAGTAGGGCGACGGGGATGAGGGCGGTGATCCGGCGGGACATGGGCGTGTCGAGCCAGCGTTGCGGGACGACGTAGCCGATGAGCTTGAGCGCGTAGGCGGCGCCCGATGCGATGAGGATGGTGGGCCACATCAGCCGCTCGATTCCCTGGCGCGTGCGCCGAGTGCGAGGCCGACGACGATGCCGCCTGCGCCCGCGACCAGGACCGGGAGCCCCGCTCCGAGGAAGGGGGAGAGGATGACGGCGAGAGCCAGTGAGACGAGTGCGACGGCGCGCATCGGCCACGACGTGAGGCGCGGCCACACCAGCGCGAGGAAGGCAGCGGGTGCGGCGGCATCGAGGCCGAAGGCGTTGGGATCCTCAACCAGTCCGGCGCCGAGCGCGCCGATGAGCGTGCCGAGATTCCACAGGACGTAGATCGAGCCCGCGGTGGCCCAGAAGGCGAGGCGCGCCGAGTCGCGATCGCCCTCATATCTTGCCGCCATGCCGGTCGACTCGTCGATTGTCGCCTGGGCAGCGAGAAGGCGCCGTGGTCCGCGGGCACCGAGCACCGGGGCCATGGCGACCGCGTAGAAGGCGTTGCGGGTGCCGACCAGCGTCGAGGTGGCGATGGCGACGACGGCGCTACCCCCGGAGGCAACGACGGCAATGAGCGCGAACTGCGAGGCACCCGTGAACATCAGTAGCGAGAGCGCCTGGGCCTGCCACGCACTGAGGCCGGCCGCGACCGCGAGGGCCCCGAAGGAAATGGCGTAGACACCCGTGCCGAGTCCGAGCGCGACGGCATCGCCCAGGATCGCCCGACGGTGCTCGGTCACCACCGGGATGCCTCGGCGATCTCGGTCACCCGACCGCGCGCGCGATCCGCGTCGGCGGGGATCAGGGCGAGGCGTGTACGGCGTTCGAGGACGTCGTCGACGTCGAGCGCACCTTCGCAGCGCATCGCGTGGACGACCTCGACGCCGAGCACGGGAGTCCCCGACGCCACGGGCTCGAGCAGGCCGGGGTCGACATCGGCGTACGCCGCCACCCGGACCGCCTCGCTGCCGTAGCGCTGGACGAGGCGTGCGGGGAGTGCGCCCGACGCGGCTGCCCCTGGCCGGGCGCCCACGAGGGGCAGCCTCGATGTGCGCGAGGGACCGCCGCAGGCACCCAGGGCGTCGACCGCGTCCTGCGCCATGCGCCGGTAGGTCGTGAGCTTGCCGCCGGTCACGACGACATGGCCCTCGGGCCGATGCTCGACCAGGTGTCGACGCGAGATGTCCGCGGTGTTCGGCGCCCCGGGCTCGCCGACGAGGGGGCGCAGCCCCGCGTAGGCGCCGAGCACGTCGGCGGGACCCAGGGGACGCGCGAGTGCCGTGGAGAGCTGGGCGAGGATCCATGCGACATCGGTGTCCGGGGCGAGGGGAACGTCGGCGATCGGTCCCTGCGTGGGCTCGTCGGTGATTCCCGCGATCACCGGGCCGTCCAGCGTGGGCAGGGCGAAGACATAGCGTCCGCGCTCGCCCGCGACAGGCACCGTCAGGGCTGCGCGCGGATGCCCGAGTGCTTCAGGCCGCAGGAGCACGTGGGATCCGCGCGATGTGGTGAGCGAGGTGTGCGCATCGAGCTCGGGGGTCCACACTCCCGCGGCGACGATGACATGGCGGGCAGGTAGGTCGAATCCACTGCTGTCACCGGGCGTGATGCGCGCACCCGATCCCGTGACCGCAGACGCAGACGCCCGCGTGATGATGCGAGCGCCGTAGAACGCTGCCGTCCGCGCCACCGCGATTGTCAGGCGCGCGTCATCGACGAGTTGGCCATCCCAGTGCACCGTGGCGCCCATCAGCCCGCCGCGCTCCAGGGCAGGCAGCAGCCGCCCGGCGTCGGAGGCGCTGACCGTCCTCGGGCGGGGGAGCACGTGGCGCGGCGTGCCCGCCGCCGCGCGCAGCAGATCGGCGGCGCGCAATCCCGCGCGCACGAGCGCGCGCTGCTGGGGATCAGCATCCAGCGGCATCACGTGGGGGAGCGGACGGATGAGGTGCGGGGCGATGACTGTCATGAGCCGGGAGCGCTCCACCGCACTCTCCCAGGCGACCGCGACGTCCCCGTGGGCGAGGTACCGCAGGCCGCCGTGCACCAGCTTGCTGGACCACCTCGACGTGCCGAAGGCGAGGTCGTGGGCCTCGACCAGGACGACATCGAGCCCGCGGCTCGCAGCATCGAGCGCCACACCGCACCCGGTGATGCCACCGCCGATCACGAGCAGGTCGGGCACATGCCCGGAGGCCACGGCGTCCAGGTCGTGCGCCCGCCGCCCGGCGTCGAGATCTGCTGTGGGGACGGGCACGGGCCCAGTCTGCCCGGTCGCCGGTGACACACTGTGCCGGTGCCCGACGCAGAGGAGTCCCTGGCCCGATGGGGTGGTCCTTCGGATGCCCCCGAGCTCCCGTCGCGTGTCCGCGACTACCTCGCGCAGCAGGTCGGTGTCGCCCGCGCCTGGCCGCCTGCCGAGCCCGCTTCCTGGCAGCCGATCCCCTCACGCGTCCCCCGATCGGTGGCTGACGCCCTCCGATTGGCGGTCGGCGACGACCATGTGAGCGACGCGCGCGCTGATCGGCTCGCCGCGACGGGAGGGGCAGCCTTCATCGACTATGCCCGTCGTCGATCCGGGACGATTGACGACGTCCCCGATCTGGTCGTGCGGCCCGGCACTCACGACGAGGTCATGCGCGTCCTCGCCGTCGCACGAGAGCACAGCGTGGCGGTCGTGCCCGTCGGCGGGGGCACCTCCGTCGTCGGAGGACTGCGCACCGATACTCCGCGCATCGCTCTCGCGCTCGATCGACTCGGGCGACTTCTCCACCTTGACGAGGTGTCCGGGATCGCGACCGTGGGACCCGCGGTCACCGGACCGGTCCTCGAGGCGCTCCTGCAGGCACGCGGCTACACCCTCGGGCATCTCCCGCAATCGTGGGAGCGCGCGACCATCGGCGGCTATGTCGCGACCCGATCGGCCGGCCAGTCATCGACGGGATACGGCCGCAGCGACGACATGGTGGAGTCGCTGCTCGTGGCGACGCCGGAGGGCACGCTCGAGCTCGGCCGAGGACCGTCGACCGCGGCCGGCCCGGACCTGCGTGGCCTGCTGATCGGCAGCGAGGGCGCATTCGGCGTGATCACCCGGGTAGGCCTGCGGGTGCGGCGCCTGCCTGAGCATCGGATCTACGACGCGGTCCTCCTGCCCGGGTTCGCCACCGGGGTGGAGGCCTTCCGGGACGCCACGCAATCGCGCGCGACCGCCGACGTCATGCGCCTGTCTGACGAGGCAGAGACGGCGACGACGCTGCTCATGTCGGGCCCGACAGGACTGGCCAGAGCCGCGCTCGAGCGCTACGCGCGTGCCCGCGGCGTGGAGCTCGCGTCGGCCTCCCTGGCGATTCTCGGCTGGGAGGGCACCGACCGAGACCTGGTCCGGGCGCGCCGTGCGGCGACGTGGCGCGCGCTGCGACGCCACGGCGGAGTGTCACTCGGGCACGGCCCCGGGGAGTCGTGGCGGCGTCACCGCTTCGACGGTCCGCACCTGCGCGATGCGCTGATGGATGCGGGCTACCTCGTCGAGACCCTGGAGACGGCGACGCACTGGTCGAGTTACCTCTCGCTGCATGCGCAGGTCACCTCAGTGCTGGACGACGCGCTCGGGCCGCGTCCAGGACCCTATGTCATGTCCCACCTGTCCCACGCCTACGAGACCGGGGCATCGCTCTACACCACCGTGATCGCGGTCGCGGATCGCATCGACCCCGTGGCGCAGTGGCAGCGGGCGAAGTCCGCGACGTCGGATGCGCTCGTGGCTGCGGGGGCGACGATCACGCACCACCATGCCGTTGGGCGCGACCACGCGCCGTGGCTCGCCGCGGAGGTTGGCTCGCTGGGAGTGTCGATCCTGCGCGCTGCCAAGGGCGCTGTCGATCCCGACGGCCTGCTCAACCCGGGCGTGCTCGGTCTCTAGGCCTCTTCGGGGCCATCATCGTCGGCGATGACGGTGACGAGACGCACTTCCCGGAGCAGCGTCTGGCCGATCTCGCGATCGCGGTAGGCGGTATCCGGCCCCCATCCGGCCGATTGCAGGAACTCTCGGCGGGGTTCGTCCGCGAGCGGCACCCAGGTGGTCGCCTCCTGATAGCCGCCGGCGACGAGGTGATCGACACTCGCCTGGAGCAGTCGCGATCCGTGGCCTTCGCGCCAGTGCGCAGGATCGACGACCAGGAGGCTGATCTCGCCGCAGCCACTCCCTGCGTCGGGGTCGGCCGAGGGCCCCACGGCGGCCGCTCCCACGACGGTCCCGGTGGAGCCCACGGCCACGAGGAGCCGATGGGGACCGGGCTGCAGGAGTGCCCGTCCCCACTCCCACGCGATGGCGTCAGCGTCCAGATCGTCGAGGACCTCCGCAGGGAGGATGTCGGCGTAGGCGCCGCGCCACGCGCCCACCTGGACCCGGGCGACGTCATCGACGTCGGAGGTGCGGGCAAGGCGCACGGAGTCAGGCGGCGTCGGCGACATGCCTCCTGCCTACCACCGGGAGGGGAGGCGCGCATGGGTAGGGTCCAGGGCGGGAGGTCACGTGTCTGAACCGCAGGCCATCGAGTTCCGCAGTGATGTCACGGTGGAGCTCGTCAAGGCGACCGCGCGCGACTCCGATGTCGTATGGGCCGCGCGCGTGTCCACGAAGGGCGAACAGTCGCTCGACGATGTCGACAGTGATGCTGCGGCAGCCCGTGGACTCATCAACTACCTCATGCGGGATCGCCACGGCACTCCCTTCGAACACACCTCGCTGACCTATTTCGTATCTGCCCCGATCTTTGTCTTCCGTGAATTCATGCGCCATCGGATCGCCTCCTACAACGAGGAGAGTGGCCGCTACCGCGAGCTGCTGCCCGTCTTCTACGTCCCAGGGCCCGAGCGGCGCCTGGTCCAGCAGGGCAAGCCCGGCGCCTACGAGTTCGTCGAAGGGACGCCTCAGCAGCACGCGGTGGTCGTCGAGCAGACTCAGGCTGCCTGCCGCGCGGCTTACGCGGCGTACCAGCAGATGCTCGCGGCGGGCGTTGCCCGGGAGGTGGCGCGCATCGTCCTGCCCGTGGGGACCTACTCCTCGATGTACGTCACGATGAATGCCCGGGCCCTGATGAACTTCCTGTCCCTGCGCACCAAGCACCCCGACAGCCACTTCCCGTCGTTCCCGCAGCGCGAGATCGAGATGGTGGCTGATCTCATGGAGGCGGAGTGGGCAGCGCTCATGCCCATCACGCACGAGGCGTTCGTGGCCAACGGCCGCGTGGCGCCGTAGGAGTAGCCTGTCGCCATGCGTGAGCCCGCCATCGGACCCGTCGGGGTCATGCTCACCGCGATGGCGACGCCGTTCGGGCCAGACGGGGCGCTGGATGTCCCCGGCGTGCAGCGCCTCGCCGAGCATCTTGTTGACACCCTCGGCAACGATGGGCTCGTCGTCAATGGCACGACAGGGGAGTCGCCGACGACGACGGATGCCGAGAAGGTGACCATCATCCGGGCCACGCGCGAGGCCGTCGGCGATCGAGCGCGTGTCATCGCCGGCGTAGGGACCTATGACACCGTGCACTCGGTCCACCTGGCACGTGAGGCCGCCGCGGCGGGTGCCGACGGCCTGCTGGTCGTGTCCCCTTACTACAACCGGCCACCGCAGGAGGGCCTGCTCCATCACTTCCGCACCGTCGCCGATGCCACCGACCTCCCCGTCGTGACCTACGACATCCCCAAGCGCACCGGCGTGGCGATCGAGGTCGAGACGTTGGTGCGCCTCGCGGAGCATCCCCGCATCGTCGCCAACAAGGACGCGAAGGGTGACCTCGAGGCCTCACAGTGGGCAATGGCGCGCTGCGACCTCGCCTGGTATTCCGGCGACGACATCCTCAACCTGCCGCTGCTGTCCATCGGGGCGCAGGGCTTCATCTCCGTCGTTGGCCACGTCGTCGCCGACCGCATACGGGCGATGGCCGAGGCCTTCCACGCCGGCGACGTCTGCGGCGCGATCGCGATGAACCGCGCGCTGCTTCCCGTCTACACAGGTATCTTCCGCACGCAGGGTGTCATCCTCACCAAGGCCGCGCTGCAACTGCAGGGACTGCCGTCCGGTCCGGTGCGGTCACCGCTCGTGGACGCAACAGCCGATCAGATCGGGCAGTTGGAGCGAGATCTGCGCGACGGCGGCGTGGACCTCTCGTGAGTCACGCGCATCCTGAGCTGCCGAGTCCGCCGCCCCTGCCCGAGGGTGCGCTGCGCGTCGTGGCCCTCGGCGGCCTGGGGGAGATCGGCCGCAACATGACGGTCTTCGAGTACGCCGGACGGCTGCTCATCGTCGACTGCGGAGTGCTCTTCCCCGAGGAGTCCCAGCCCGGGGTCGATCTCATCCTTCCCGACTTCTCCTACATCGAGGACCGGCTCGCCGACATCGAGGCGATCGTCCTCACGCACGGTCATGAGGACCACATCGGCGCGCTGCCCTTCCTCCTGCGCCAGCGCCCCGACATCCCCCTCTACGGATCCCGACTCACCCTGGCCTTCGCTGAGGCCAAGCTGCGCGAGTCACGCATCAAGCCGGTGACCCACGTCGTCACCGAGGGGGAGCGGCTCACCGTCGGCCCGTTCGACCTGGAGTTCCTCGCGGTCAACCACTCCATCCCCGATGCCCTGGCGGTCGCGATCCGCACGCCGGCCGGGCTCGTGCTGCACACCGGTGACTTCAAGATGGACCAGCTTCCCCTTGACGGCCGAGTGACCGACCTCAACGGCTTCGCTCGACTCGGCGACGAAGGAGTCGACCTCTTCCTCGTCGACTCGACCAACGCCGAGGTGCCCGGTTTCATCCCCAGTGAGCGCGAGATCGCTCCCGTCCTCGACAAGGTATTCGACCGCGCGCGCGGGCGCGTCATCGTCGCCAGTTTTGCCTCCCATGTGCACCGCATTCAGCAGATCATCGACGCTGCAGCCGAGCACGGGCGCAAGGTGGCCTTCGTCGGACGCTCGATGGTCCGCAACATGGGAGTCGCGCGCGACCTCGGCTATCTCACGGTGCCCGCGGGAGTGGTCGTGTCCGTCGACGACCTAGCCGACCTGCCCGACGACAAGGTGGTGCTCGTCTGCACCGGATCGCAGGGCGAGCCCATGGCGGTCCTGTCGCGCATCGCCAACAACGACCACCAGATCAAGGCTGGGCCCGACGACACGATCGTGCTCGCGTCGTCGCTCATTCCCGGCAATGAGAACGCCGTCAACCGTGTGATCAACGGGCTGACCCGCAGTGGCGCAGCGGTGGTCCACAAGGGCAATGCGCTCGTTCACGTGTCAGGGCATTGCTCCGCCGGGGAACTCCTCTACGCCTACAACATCGTCAAGCCGCGCAACGTCATGCCGGTCCACGGGGAGTGGCGACACCTGCGCGCCAACGCCGCGCTCGCCGAGCGCACGGGTGTGCCCCGCGACCGCATAGTGCTGGCCGAAGACGGTGTCGTCGTCGACCTGCAGGATGGCGTGGCCAAGATCGTGGGCGCGGTGCCCGTCGGATACGTCTTCGTCGATGGCGCCAGCGTGGGTGACATCACGGAGGCAGCGCTGACGGACCGGCGGGTGCTCGGCAATGAGGGATTCATCTCGATCTTCGCTGCCGTCGACATCACCGGTGGCACGGTGGTGGCGGGCCCGGAGATCGAGGCTCGCGGCTTCCATGAGGATCCGGAGGTGCTCAAGCCCGTGCGCGACGAGGTCAGGGCAGAACTCGAACGAGCACTGTCCGATGGTGTCGTCGATGCCCACCAGCTGCAGCAGCGGGTGCGGCGGGTCGTGGGCCGATGGGTGTCCCAGACCCACCGACGCCGTCCCATGATCATCCCCGTCGTGGTGGAGGCCTGAGCAGCCAGCTCCGCGACACGCGTGAGTGCGTGTCCTGAGTTCCCACTCGCTCGCTCCCGAAATCGTGTCCTCAAGAAGGCTCGTCACGGTTAACAAGACTTCCGGCGTCCCAGAAGTCTTGTTAGGTCTGCGGAGCCACAGGTCACCCCTCCGCCCGAGCGAGGTGCGCCCTGGCCTGAGCAGCCAGCTCCGCGACACGCGTGACCCCTGTGACGCCCGGGATTCCTGCTACTCACGGGTACTCTCGGGACATGGCGAGTCGATCCAGCGCGCCCCCGCGCAGCCGCACCTCGAGCAGCTCCTCCACGAGGAAGTCCGGCTCGGGCAGCGCCTCGACCCGCACCCCGTCCCGATCGACCCGCACCACCTCAACGCGCACGCCGGCGTCCAAGTCCGACCCCAGCCGCTCCCGCGCGAGCTCATCGCCCAAGCGCCGCTCGGCTCGCACCGGACCAGGGCCTGTCGCCCGAGCGGTCAGGGGACTTGGGCGCGCCCTGCGAGCCCTCTGGCTGGGCCTTGCCCACGCCATCGGCGGTGCGGCACGCCGCGTGGGCCACGGGGCACGTGACCTCGACGACGTCCACCGTCGCGATGGGCTCGGGCTGCTCTTCGTGGCACTCGCCGTCATCGTCGCGGCGGCCGTGTGGTTCGGGGTCGACGGATGGTTCACGGTCGGCCTCGGCACCGTGTCGGCGTACCTCCTGGGAGCCTTCGACATCGCCGTGCCCGTGCTCCTGCTGGTTATCGGGTGGCGCACACTGCGCCACCCG
>VGBQ01000076.1 GCA_016870425.1 Actinomycetota bacterium
CGTCGCGCACACGAGGACATGCGATCGCGTCGCACCACAGGCAAGGTGACTCTGACCACCCGGTGACCACGCGGTCGCAGGATCAGGGCTCCCGGGGTGGCAGCGCGATCTCCAGGCGCGACGCCGACAGGTCGAGATTGCGGCTCTGGGCATAGAGCCCCACGCCGCCCAGCAGCCCGGCGATGCCGATGGCCAGCATGATCTCGAGGCTGTCGATGATGGAAACGCCGAAGCCGAGCCACGCGATGACGCAGGCAACGATGACGATCCACCCGGCGCTCCACGAGATCGCCGCACAGACCGCGACGCGCCGCGCGGTGCGCCGGGCCCGGGCCACCTGGGCGGCGTACTCCTCCACCGGCCGGCTCATGGGCCGAGCCTAGGGCGTGCTGCCCGGTAGCGTGCCCCCGTGACATCGCCTGAGGGACTCGACCTTGCCGCTGTCGGCCCCTGGCTCGCCGCGCGGGGTCTGGTGGACGCGGGTCCCGTGGAGGGCGTGCGCCTTGCCGGTGGACTGTCCAACGTCACCTACCTGGTGACGCAGGGCGATCGCTCACTGGTCATCCGCCGTCCCCCGCTCGGTCACGTCATGCCGACCGCGCATGACATGGGGCGGGAATTCACCGTGCTCGGGGGTGTCACCCAGGGTGGCTTCCCCGCACCTCAGCCCCTGGCCTACTGCGATGACGACAGCATCATCGGCGCGCGCTTTCTCGTCATGGAGTACGTCGACGGCCGCATCATCAGCAGCGACGCGGCTGCCGAGCACCTCTCCGGCGCCGATGCGTCGGCGCTGTCGGCGGAGCTCATCGACGTGCTCGCCTCGCTGCACGCCATCGATGCGCGGGCGGTCGGACTCGGTGACCTCGGGCGCCCCGAGGGCTTCCTCGCGCGGCAGGTGGCGCGCTGGGCGCAGCAGTGGGAGCTGAGCAAGACGCGCGAGTTGCCGGCGATCGACGACCTACTCGCGTGGCTCGGCGCACGTGTTGAGGCTCTCCCGGGGGACCTGCCGTGGTCGATCGTCCACGGTGACTACCGACTGGACAACGCGATCATCGACCCGTCCGAGCCCCGCATCAGGGCGGTGCTCGACTGGGAGATGGCCACGCTCGGCGACCCGCTGATGGATCTCGCCACCATGCTCGTCTATTGGTCGCGACCCGGTGACGAGCTACGCCACCAGATCCGCTTTGCCGCCTTCGTCACCGATCGCGACGGCTTCTGGGAGCGCTCGCAACTCGTCGAGAGGTACGCCGAGCGCAGTGGGATCGACACCGGCCACCTCGACGTGTGCATCGTGTTGTCGGGGCTCAAGCTCGCCGTGATCATGGAGTCGATCCGCAAGCGCACGCTCGCCGGCCAGCAGCTCGGTGCCGACACGTCACTTGCCGACGGCATGGCCATGGCCACAGACGCACTCGCCGAGATGGGTCTGGCCGTCGCGTCAGGCGGAGGGGTCGAGGCGCTCAGCCGCTGATCACGCCATGCGCTGCGTGAAGTCGAAGCTCGTCACGCGCAGGGAGTGCAGTCGGATCGCCACCTCGTGATCCAGGCGCGACATCAGCCAGTCGGCCAAAGAGCCTGGAGCGTCGTAGCGCTCGATCAGCCGGGGCAGCATGTCGGCGGCGCGGTCGGGCAGGATCTCGGCCCTCGCCGCGCCGCGCACTCCCCGATAGGGAGGCTGGTCACCAGAGACCTCGAAGCCGCAGCGCGCATCGCTGGTCAGTCGGCGTGTCAGCACGGCGTCAGCACGGGTGCAGCACCACAGGGCGTCTTCGTCGTAGAGGAACCACAGCGACTGCACCAGCGGCGACGTGCGGCCCGCGCTCGCGATGCGGATCGGGATCACGATGTCGACGAGGAAGGCCTCGATCTGTGACGTTCCCCACGGCCCGCTCGCGATCTCCACACGCCGATCGTAGGAGGTTCCTGGGAGTGCGCGTGGCGAGTTGCCCTACCCGCCGGGGCCTACGTACCGTCGATGGTGATGCGCCGCCTCCTCGTCCTCCTCATCGCCGCCGGTGTAGCCGTCGTGGCGATCTTCGGCTTTGACTCCGTGCGCAATGCGACGGAGCAGGCACTCGATGTCGGTCAGGGAGTTGTCGATGCCGGATCGGCTGCGATCGAGGCGGGCCAATCCGTGATCGAGGCGGGCCAGGATGTCGTCGGCACGGCGTCGGACACCGCGGACGCGGCGCGCCAGCTCAATGGTGCCTGCGACCTCGTGCGCGAGGCCGTGCGACCCGGCACGACGCCCGAGGAGTCCGCGTCGCTGCTCCAGCAGGCCGTGTCCATCGTGGGCGGCGTCGTGGTTGCCTATCCCGATGTGCCGGGCATGGCCGATCTCGAGGGCGCTTTGGGCACGGCCAAGCAGGCGCTCGCCGCCGATCCCTCCGGGCAGTCCCTCGGCGTGACGAGCGGTGCTGTGGAGTCCGCCTGCGCGCGGATCCCGTCCGTGCCGTAGCCGGTCAGTCGGCCATGATCACGTCGTCGCCGACGCGGATCTCGCCGGGCTCGACGCAGCGCGCGTAGACGCCGAAGTTGAAGCCCGGGCCGAAGATCGAGTCCTGGCGCCCGCGGTATTCCCCGATGAGTGCGAGCGTTTTGAGGTCGACGACGCCGGTGTCCGGGTGACGGGTCGTGCCGGCGCACCGCTGCACCGGGCCACCGCCGATGAGAGTCGCGTCGCCGATCCGGATGCGCTTGTCGATCCAGGTGTCCTCGATGTGCGGCAGGCCCCCGTCGAACTCGATGAGCATGCGGAAGCGCCGCGCGTCCACCGGCGCGCCGGCGACGTGACTGAGCTGATCGATGGACCCGGTGCCGAGGAGGGTGAGCGGCTCGACATCGTGCCCGCGCAGGGAGTCGGTGGCCTGCACGAGCTCCAGGGGGCGCCCGGCGCGCGAGGAGAGGATCGCGGCGAAGGGGCTCTCGACGATGCGCCCCGGCGCGGTGCGGAAGGCGAAGAAGTCCGCATCGATCTCCTCACCGAGGCGCACCTCGTCGTCCGCGAGGACGGTGTCGCCTTCGCGCAGGGTGAGCCGGCGAGACGAGGCGTCGTACGCCGCCCTGATCCCGACCAGGGCACCCGACTTGGCCACGGAGACCAGCGAGGGGCGTGCGTCGGCGAGGTAGAAGAGTCGGTCCCCGACCGCGCCCGTCTCGTCGACGCGGATCGACTCCGGATGGTGCAGGGCCAGCCCCTTGATCGGAGTGGTCGACAGTCGGGTGACGCGCATGGCATCACCCTGGCACACCGGCGCTGCCTTGCGGAGTGGTGATGTCGCCGTGCTCCGGGCACGGTTTCACGTTCACTCCCGTGCTCGAAGCGATCGGTGCCGATGTCGTCGAGGGCGCGGACCCATGGGCCCGCGAGTGGCGACTGCCTGCCTGCCGGCCCCCGTCTCCGCCGGAAATCGACGCTAAGGGAGCCCTTAACGTCGATTTCGGGCGGTGGGCAGGTTGACACGCCGGCCGACTTCACACCACCGCCGCCCGGAGTACGGAAAACTCCCGCTCACGATGCATCGTCGACCGGGGGTCGTCTAGATTTCCCTCGGCGTTGATCGGAGGGACGGACGACCATGGCGCGCGCGGCTCGCATCGCAGCCTGCGTCGGCCTGGGCATGGCCCTCGTCGCCGCGGCTGTGCCGCCCGTCGTCGCCGCACCGACCACCCCCGCGCAGATCGATCCGGCGTGGCCTGTCGACCGGCGAGGCGATGGCTGCACGACGCCGACCTGGCCCGTCGCCGACGCCAGCGTGGACGACAGTCGCGTCCTGGTGATCGGCGACTCGCTGATCCGCGACACCCGAGCGGACCTCGAGGCTGCCCTCACCGCGAGCGGGTGGGTCCCGACCGTGCGGTGCTGGGGCGCGAAGGGCACCGACTGGGGAACGCAGCAGGTCAAGCGAGCGCGCCAACTCCGCCAGCTGCCCGGACGCGTCATCGTCTCGCTGGGCACCAACGACATCTGGTGGCTGGGGATCCCCATGGATGTCGCGGTGGACCAGATGATGCGCGCACTCGGCCCGAAGCGCGAGGTCTACTGGGTCAACCTCTGGTTCGGCGAGGTCGGTTACCAGCTTTACGACCGCCTGCCGCACCCGGCCAAGGCCAACCGCATCCTGCGTGCCAAAGCCAAGCAGTATCCAAACCTGCACATCGTCAACTTCGCCCACGCCTTCCAGGCCGCGCAGTCGCAGGGTGAGCCCGTCGGCTGGCTCGACGGCGTACACCTCAACCCCGCGGGCTATCGCCTGCGCACCAAGGTCATGGTGGAAGCTCTAGGGACGTAGGCCCTTCCGCGCCGTGCCGTGACTACGGCGCCTCGATACCTATCCGGTCGAAGAGGAGGGGGATGAACCACGCGGCACCCTCGGGTGAGAAGTGGATGCCGTCGGGGCGCACTGCCTCACCCTGCTGCTCAAGCAGGGGACAGTCCCGGTTGCCCGGGCAGAGAAGGTCATCGAGGCGTACGAGGCGGACGCGATCCGGGTGCCGTGCGGCGAGCGCGGCATACGCGTCAGTCAGTTGGGCGAAACTGGCGTAGTACTCGTCGTCCAAGTTGCAGTCCTCGTCACTGAGGGCTCCCGCTGCACACGACCCCACGACGGGCGGCGCCTTGGGGACGGGCGCCACGATGACGAGTTGGGCACCGTGCTGGGTCAGCCTGCGATACGCCGCCTCAAGATCGGCATCGAGCCGGGACCGATGCTCGGGACTGCCCGAAACAATGGTCTGCCCACCAATGCGGACCGAGAAGCGTTCACGATTGGAGTACCAGACGACAACCTCGGGGTCGTAACTGGTGATTGCATCTTCCTGGAGGTCGGCGAAGCCGTCCGAGCAGCGCCGCGACCAGTTGAAGGCCTTGCCCTCGTCATCGACTTGGAAGGTGCCGGTGACGCTGCATCCGCCGAAGGACAGCGGCAGCACCGCCCAGTCGCGCCGAGCCGCCTCATCCGTCAAGGACCCCATGAGCTCCTTGGGGATCGAGTCGCCGGCGATGGCTACGACGCGCGCATCAGCGGACGTGGCACCCGTCAGTTCGCTGGGCGCCGAGGTCACATCGAGGTCGGCGGTCGGCGCGACCGCACGTGACGTGCTCGCGATGATGACCGTGGCCAGGGCAGCCATGGCGACGGGGACGATGACGGCCAACCGTCGCGGGGTGAGTGCAAACGATCCGATGCGCCCTCGACGGATCGGTCGCTCCAGGATGTAGAACGAGGCGGTGGCGATGGCCAGCGTGGCACCGAGGCGCAGCGCCGCGAGGGAGGGGCCGGTCAAGCCCGTCGATGCGGGCGTGATCCAGAGGATGAGCGGCCAGTGCCACAGGTAGATGCCGTAGGAGATGAGCCCGATCCAGGCGATGGGCGCCCAGGAGAAGAGCGCCGTCGGACCCCCGCCGGGCGGGCCAGATCCCAGGGCCAGCAGCAGCCACGCGACGACGAGGCTGAAGACGAGCGAGCCGCCGCGGTAGTAGAAGGCACCGGTGTCCGAGACCGTGGCCATCATGGCCACGATGAGGGCTAGCGGGATCCATGCGGTCCATCGCAGCGCACGCGGCAGCGCGAGCCCGCGCTTCACGGCCAGTGCGAGCAGGCTCCCCACGAGCAGTTCGTGGATCCGGGCGAAGGTACCGAAGTAGGCGACCGAGGGATCGCCCTCGTCGTACAGCACGGCCATCAGCAGCACGGACAGCACGATCATCACGATGACGATCACGCCAAGGATGCGGGGGCTCACCCTGCGCGCGAGCAGCAGGAGCAGGAGAGGCCACAGCAGGTAGTACTGCTCCTCGATCGCCAGTGACCACGTGTGCTCCAGTGGGGATGGCCCCAGCATGTCGGCGAAGTAGGACTGGCCGGTGATGATGAAGAACCAGTTGGCGACGTAGAAGAGCGCCGCCAGGGCCGCACCACGCAGGTCGCCGATCACCTGTGGAGCGGCGATGAAGGCCGCCCACGCGCACACGACGATGAGGAGCAGGTAGAGCGCGGGCAGCAGGCGCCGGGCTCGGCGAGCGAAGAACGTGGCGAAGGCGATGCGCCCATCGCGGTCGATCTGGTCGATGAGGATGCCGGTGATGAGGAAGCCGGAGAGGACGAAGAAGAGGTCGACACCGAGGAAGCCGCCCGGCAGCCACAGCGCACCGACGTGGTAGGTGACGACTCCGCCGACGGCCACGGCCCGCACCCCGTCGAGTGCGGGGCGATGACGCAGCGACTCGACTCCGGTCGGTCGCGTGCCAGTCAGCGTCACAACTCCTGGAGGCTACCCGAGACGGGACACCGGGGGCCGTGGCGATCTACGATCGGGCTGAGTGTCCATGGTCACGGGAGGAGCACCCGAAGCGACGCTGACCCGGTGGCGCTCCGTCAGCTCGGGGTGAAGGGGAACTGCTTCATCGTGCCGTTGGCCCACGGCTGCAGCACGGGGTTCAGGCGCTTTCGTGCACGCTGGGCGTTGAGCCGCGTCTGCATGTCCTGCTGCACCTCGGCGTAGGCCGGGTTGCCGGCGAGATTGCTCATCTCCGTCGGGTCCGTCGTGAGGTTGTAGAGCTCGAACTGGTCCGCCGGCGGCGCCACCTGGCCGGACGTGGGGTTGGGCGCCTTCACCGTCGTCGTCGCCACCTTCTGGCCGGGCTGGTTCTGCCTGCCCTCGATGATGGTGAGCACGTCCTGGACGTTGGGGTTGGTCCACAGGGCCGGGTTGTCCCAGTAGCGGTTGAACTTCCAGCGCTCCTGGGCGCCATCGGCGCCGGTGGGGAGGTAGGCAACGACGGTCTCCACGCTGGCCGGCTGCACGACGGGCGGGTAGGCCATGCCGGTGAAGGCCACCGCCTGCGCCCCGCGGAAGATCTGGTCGTCGGTCATGAAGTAGATCGCCTCGTCGCGCAGCGACTCAACGTCCTGCTCGCCGAGCAGCACCCCGGAGAGGTCACGCCCGACGAGCCCGCGCACCTGCTGGTGGGAGGAGTCCAGGTCCCGAGCGATGGCGGCCTGATCAAGCCCGGCCAGCCCGAGCATGGTGGGTAGCAGATCGGCATGGCTGGTGAGCACGTCCGAGCTCGTGCCCTCGGGGAAGAGCACGGGATTGTGGATCATGAAGGGCACGCGGACCATCTCGTCGTAGGCGTTGTGCCACTTCTGGAACATCCCGCCGTGAGCGCCGAGCACGTCGCCGTGGTCGGAGAGGTAGATGACGATGGTGTTGCGGTAGGCATCCGGATCCGCGGCAAGCGTCTGCATCACGGCACCGATATGGCGATCCACTTCCTTCTGCAGCTGGTAGTAGAAGCGGTGGTACGCCGTGTCGTTGTCCAGAGGTTGGAAGCCCTGTGCGTAGAGGCTGACGAAACTCGACTGGGCATCGGGCTTCGTGCTGAGGTCCTCCGCGGCGGAGGCGGCGTACTCAGGGGTGAAGAGATCGCGTGGCACAGTGGATCCGATGAGTTGGTTCATGAGGTAGGGCGAGCCCGGCTGCCCCGAGGCGTCGCCGGCCAGCGTCAGCTTGCCCCACAGGGTGATGTCATGCGGATTGACGAAGGACGCGACCATGAGCCACGGCTTGCGGGATCCGCGCAGCTTGGTGAGCTGGTCGACGCTGAGCTGCGCATAGACCTCGTCGCGGCCCTTGCCGCCGGGACCGGCCGATGATGCTGAGTTGAGCGGGTTGCTGCCGTGGGGCTCCGGGCCGATGAAGCCCGTGAAGCCGTACTGCTCGAGCAGGCCCGCTTCGAGGTAGAGGTCCTCGAGGTATTCATTGCGGCTGGCGTTGTCGTTGTACGACGGCACGGGGTTGTAGGAGCCGGGCTGGTAGAGGTCCGCATCGGAGACGTGCCACTTGCCCTTCCAGTAGGTGTCGTAGCCGGCCGCGCGGAACCAGTTGCCCAGGGTCGGCACGGTCGCCGGCTCGAGCCAGTAGAGGTCGGACTCGATGGCGGCCTTGGCCGATCCCGATGTCTGCGACACCCCGTGCAGCGAGGGGTATTGCCCCGTGAAGATCGACGCACGGCTCGGCTGGCACGCGGTCGACATGATGTGGTGATGGGTGAATTCGAATGCCTTGCGGCGTAGGAAGGCCTGCGCGGGGAGATTGGCCCGGCGCCAGGCCTTGAGGGCCTCGCTCTCATACACCGGCGCGTAGCGCTGCTCGTCGACCATGATGATGAGGAAGTTAGGGCGCCTGCGCAGGCGGCCACGGGGGGTGAAGGGGCGGCGCTTGGCCGCTGACGCGGTGCCGGTCGATGCCGCACCCACAGCCGCGGCGCCCGCGGCGACGCCGGCCGCCTGCAGGAGGCGGCGCCGGCTCAGGCCGGAGGTGATATCCGATGCCATGTCAGGCTCCCTTGCCCTTGAGTGAGATCCGGCCGCTGGTGAGGCTGTAGTAGAGCGTGTAGTCGAAGTAGAAGGAGTTGCCGGTGTTGACCAGTGGTTCGCCGTTGGGCATGACATTCACGAGGTTGCGCGACGCCTGCGATCCCGCGGTGAAGGAGTGGCCGACGAAGGCCGCACCGGGCGCGGCGAGCGTCACCTCGGTGCCGGTCGTCAGGTAGCCCTTCTTGTCGACGGGGAGTCCGGCGTACTCATCGCCCTTCACGCGCATGAGGGTGAACGCCGCGTCGAACCATGTCGGCACGCAGGATTCCTCGCCGCCCGCGAAGGTCCAGCAGCCGGTCGCCGACTGGTCATTCCACAGCGGCGCCCCCACCGCGTTGGTGCCCGCGTAGGGAAGGGGGAAGGTCATCACCGCATCGGGCGGCGGTGCTGCCCCGAGCATGATCGCTCCCGACGTGCCCTTGGTGCGGGAGAAGTGGATGCTCCACTGGCGGCCGAGGATGCCGGGCAGCGCGGTGAAGGGATTGACCATCGTCTTGCCGCCCTTGGTGCCGACGCCGAGGAGGCCGTAGACGCCCATGTCGGTCCACTGCTTGAGATAGGCGTTGGGCTTGGTGGAGTAGAGGAAGGGAATGGCCTGCGTGGTGGATACCCCGCTGAAGGTCATGGCGGCGTCGCCGAGGATGCCGGGGGCGCGGCTGCCATTGGGCAGCCGCACCGTAGCGGTCCGGGTGCCGATCTTCACGCCCGCAGGGGTGCGATCCCAGACGCCGGGGAAGAGCAGGAGACCGGAGAAGCCCGTGTCGACGATGACGCGGATGGGGGCCGAGGCCCCGACGTGCATGGTGATGGTGCCGTTCTGGCCATTGCGGCCCGGCGTCTGCATGGTGCGCACGGGCAGTTGCACGGTCGGTGGCGTCGGCCGCTTCACGGTGGCGGGGGCATCGGACACCGGAGCCGCCGTGGCGCTGGGCACGCCGGCCAGGACCGCGGCGCCGGCCAGCATGCCGACAGCGATGATGCGGATGCTTCTCACGGGTCCTCCTTATGGCAGGCGGTGCAGCCCACGGCCACTCTGTCACGCATCAACCCGTGAGTCTGCCCAGCGCAGACGTTGCCTTAGATCGCCTGGCCACTATCGGCGGAGGGTCTGCCTGTGATTCGGGTCGCCGTTCGGATCCTGGATCTGGTTGGCCCCGATCGACACGGCGGCGAGTGCGGCACCGCGCGGGATTCTCGGGCAGCACAGGTCGTCCATGTTGTCGTCGGTCGCGGGGGTGGAGTGATCCGCGAGA
Source organism: Actinomycetota bacterium (assembly GCA_016870425.1). GTDB lineage: Bacteria > Actinomycetota > Actinomycetes > S36-B12 > S36-B12 > Mxb001. The sequence goes on from VGBQ01000076.1 coordinate 9,641, forward strand.
TCCGATCGGTGGGCACGTCGGTGCAGCGAAGCGGATGCGGTTAGCCTTGACCACGCAAGCCAGGGGTCGCTAGCTCAATGGTAGAGCTGCGGACTTTTAATCCGTAGGTTGCCGGTTCGAGCCCGGCGCGACCCACTCGCAGATTGTGTGGTTTCGGCTGATCCTTGACACTCCGCCCCGACCCGATTGTGCGGCTCAGTATCGATATCGCTCGCACTCAGCCGCACAATTGCCCGCTGCCTCACAGATCCACGCACTGCACATCAGCGCGTGACGGTCACCACCTGCGCCTTTCGCGACAGAGCGTTGAGATGGTGCAGCAGGAGCACGCGGGGACTGGCACCGGCCTTTGCCGGATCCATGGTCACTATCAGCCTCGTCCCCCTGGTCGCAGCGGCGGGCAGCGATCCCGAGCTCGTGAAGGCGGTGAGGGCGGGTGCGAGGACGTCGGAGCGCAGGGGCACGCGCGGGTAGCCCACGGCATCAATGAGCGTGCCCGCAAGGTCGTAGGCCTCGACCCAGTAGGAGATCGTGGAGTTCGCCCGGGTGATGTACGGCGGAAGCGCCGTGCCTGCGCCATCCGTGGGATTGGCAAGGTTGGCGAGGTTGATCGGCAGGGTCATCGCATTGCCGTGAAGCTTGGCCGTGTCCTTGTCGCCAGCGACGTTGTTGATCAACTGCAGCGAAATGAGGGACTCGTTGTCACCGGGGCGGACCCCCAATGCGATCGACGTGAAGACATCCTGGACGAGGTTGGCATTGACCACGACGATGTCGGGAGTGCCATCGTTGTCCGTGTCGAGGTAGACGAGGAATTTCGCGATGTCGGCTGCGCTGCGCCAGGGCTTCCAACTGGCGATCCCGAAGTAGGCCAGGCCGGGAGTCTCCAGTGACAGCGGATCCTTGCCCGCAGCGCTCACCTCGCGGGCGTCGGAGGTGAAGCCGACGTAGCGAAGATCGGCCGCGGACTGGTCGGGTGTCGTGACGCAGCCCGAGCTGATGCCGGGCTCGCACGCCGGCAGCCGTGGACTGGTGGCCATGAGTTGGAGAGCCGAGATGCGCGAGCGCTCACGCTCATAGCGCTGGTCCCCCCTGACGTCGACGCCGGTGCCCGTGAGTGCCAGGGTGCCGGTGAGCAGGGGCCCCGCGCCGGAGACGGCCACGCTGGAGGGCCCGGAGAGCCGTGATGCGGGCCGTGGAGCGGAGAAGACCGGGACGCGCAGGGACGACGTGCCGCCCGCCGGGGTGATCGTCAGCAGCGAGCTCGCATCCGAGAGGAAGTCACGCATGATCCCGAGCCCGAGGGGGTCGAGCGCAATCGTCGGATCGGCGCGGTGGATGAGCTTGGCGGGATCAAGCGTGAGTGTCACGGTGACCGTCGCCGACCCGCCCGCGGGTAGCGTCACCGAGCGGGGGCTGACGGAG
>VGBQ01000077.1 GCA_016870425.1 Actinomycetota bacterium
CGGTCTGGTGGCCGGTGGGGTGCCCGCCCCCGATGCCGATCCCGCGCCGGTCATCGTGTCGACCCGGCGACTCACCCGTCTGGATCCGGTCGATGACGTCAGCGGGCAGGTCACGGTCGGTGCCGGGGTGACCCTGGGCGACCTGCACCGCTACGTGGCCGCAGCCGGGTGGGAGTACGGCGTCGACCTCGCCGCGCGCGACTCCGCGACGATCGGCGGGACGGTGGCGACCAACGCCGGCGGCATCCGCGTGATCGCGCACGGCATGACACGCGCCCAGGTCGTGGGCATCGAGGCCGTGCTGCCCGACGGCAGCGTCGTCGAGCACCTGGCCGGACTCCCCAAGGACAACACGGGCTATGACCTTGCCAGCCTGCTCACCGGCAGTGAGGGCACGCTCGCGGTGATCACGGCTGTGCGCCTGCGACTCCATCGACCCCATCCCGCGTCGTCCGTCGCACTGCTGGGAGTCCAGACCTACGACGATGCTCTTGCTCTCATGCACGCCGCCGTCCGGCCGGGCGTCACGCTGCTGGCCGCGGAGGTGACCGACCGCACGGGGGTCGAGCTCGCCATGCGCATGTCGGGCCTGCCGTGGCCACTCGAGCAGCGCCACCCGCTGACGCTGCTCCTGGAGATTGCCGATGGCGGTGAGGGGGAGGGTTTTGACCCCGGCGTGCTGGGAGATCTCGACGTGGCCATCGGGCTTGACGCCACCGACATCGAGCGCCTGTGGACCTATCGCGAGCTGCAAGGGCAGGTCTTCACGGCGTACGCCGCCGAGCACGGCGCACCGCCCGCGCACAAACTCGACATCTCCATTCCCTTGCGTGACCTTGCCGCGTGCGCCGAACTGCTGCGTCAGCGCGTCGAGGCCTATCCGGGGGTCATCGCCTTCGGCGTCTTCGGCCATCTGGGCGACGGCAACATCCATGTGGAGATCGCCGGCCCTGGCGTCGATGACGAAGCCGTGGACATGATCGTGCTCGGGGCCGTGCGCGACTTCGGCGGCAGTGTCTCGGCGGAGCACGGCATCGGGCGCGCGAAGGCGCCCTTCCTGGAGTTCTCGCGGTCGCCCGCGGAGATCGCCGCCATGCGCGCGATCAAGGCGGCGCTCGACCCACGGGGGATCATGAATCCCGGAGTGCTCCTCGCCGATAGGGTCGGCGAGTGAGCGAGATCCCCGTCGTCGGCCTGCGCGAGCCCTGCCCCTGCGGATCCGGCAAGAGATACAAGGCCTGCCATGGCAAGGCGCGCAATCGCGATGCCGTCGCCCATGTCACGCGGCCCTTCGAGGGCCTGGCGAGCGAGTGCGACTGGGTGGCCTTCCGCGAAATCGTGCCGGCGGCCACCGCCCCCCTCACGCTGCGCGACGGCACCGACAGGCGCGTCATCCTGACCACGGTGCTCCCCCTGGCCTGGCCCGCGCTTGTGCGCGACAACGGCGATGTCTACCTCGCCCTGCAGGTGACGACCGGCTCGGGCGATGCCAGTCGCGATGCCGCCGACGCCCTCCTGCGCGCGCTGGAGAGTGAGCCCGGCACGCCCGTGCCCCCCGTCGGATTGCCGGGTCCGGGCCCACGCCTGCAGGATCTCGTCGCGGATGTGCGCCTCGAGGTCACCATCCACGACGACTTCGACTACTGGATGGCCGATGAGGCCAGCGCCGATGCCCCGGGCGTGCGCGATTCCCTGGAGCGCGCCAACAGCAAGGTGATGCCCACGGTGCGCCTGCAGTCGGTCGACTCGGCGTACTGGGTGCGGATGGGCGACAAGGTCTTCCTGCGCTGGGTCCGGCCCGAGCCCGAGGAGAAGTTGCTCGATGCCATCGCCCGACTGCACGCCGCGGGCGACAGTGCCCTGCCGGGTGTGCCATCGCGCTTCATCGGATCCTTCCGCGCTGACGGGCTGCTCGTGCCCGTGTGGGAACTCACTGATGGCAGCGCGGCCGCCGAGACCGAAGCCGCCGCGGTCGACTTCGGCGCGCGACTTGCCGCTGCCCTCGAGGTCGCCGAGCCGCTGACCTCGCAGGAGCGCCGGGCGCGCGCTGGATTGCAGAACCGTCAGGTCACGCTTCGCTGACGCGCCGTCATGCCTGGATGAACTCCACGAGGGTCCAGGCGGCGAGCCCGGCGAGCACGAGCGCTGAGACGAGTCTGATCCGCCAGAGTGCCACGCGCTGCTGCAGCCAGCCGCCGACCAGCACCGCGATGCCCGCCACGACGATCAGGGCGAGCCATGCGCCTAGGAAGACAGACACCGGCTGGCCGGTGCGTGCGGCGAGCCCCGCGGTGAGCAGTTGGGAGAGATCACCCCACTCGGCGGTGAAGAGCACGATGAAGCTCGTGATTGCGATGCGCAGGGCTGACGTCGATTCGCCCGCACGGCGGGCGGCGGCCTCCTCGAACTCCTCCTCCTCGCTGGCCTCCTGCGCGGCTTCGGCGCTGCGCGCACGCAGGCCGGAGACCAGCATGAGGATCGCCCCTGCGGCGAAGAGCACGCAGGTGACGCCCAGGACCAGCCGCTGTGGGAGCAGGGCCAGCAGTCCGCCCGCGGCGACCGCGATGGCACTTTGCACGGCGAAGGCGAGGGCGACGCCCACCCACACCGCGAGGCGGCGGTAGCGCGTGGAGAGGACCAGGGTCGCGATGAAGGTCTTGTCGGGCAGCTCCGCGGGGAAGATGAGGAGGAAGGCCAGACCGACGGTCGCGAAGTCAGGGATCACGGCTCGTTCTGCCGCGCAGCCAGGGCGGGCCACATCACCGGAAGCGGCGGATGCCGGGGGCCCGACCACGGTGCGGGCGGGAGCATGAAGCGCTGGGCGAGGTGATAGGCGGCCAGCTCGTAGCGGCCGCGGACCCTGCGGAAGATCTCGAAGGCCTCGCCGCGGTCGCGCTCGATGGAGACACCGGCCGACTCGAGGTAGTCCAGGGCCTCGTCGAATTCCTCGCGGCTCAGCGTGGACTCGCGCGTCTGATAGGAGAGCAGGACCTGCTTGGTCGTGGGGAGACGCCCGCGCAGGCTGTCGAGGGTGATCGCCTTCTCCACCTCCTGCATCCCGAGGGGGAGGTAGGCGTCTGCGGCACCTCCCGTGCTCGGCTGTGTCGGGTCCTTCTCGACGACCCCGAAGACGTCGAGGGTTGCCTTGAGTCGTCGTTCCCAGGACTGGAAGCGGATGAGCGAATCCAGGCCGATCTCCGCCGCATCGATCGACAGGATCGCCTGGCCGCCCTGCTGCAGGAGCGTGACCGTGCGCGGGTCGGGCGGGGTCTTGCGCGTCGCGCAGTGCAGGGCCGCGGCATCCAAGGCAGAGAGCAGTGCGATGAGCCAATTGCGCGTGCCGACCGATGAGCGGAATCGGTTGAGCGAGGGATAGAGCGTCTGCGTCAGACGCACCTGGGCGCTCCAGGGGATCCACTGGGCGAAGAGGTCGGACAGGTCAGCATCACCCTCGAGAAGTTGCACGCGCGCGAGGTATTCCGGCCCCCACTCCGGAGCACCGCTGAGTCCGGTGTCGAGCAGGACGCGCGTCTCACGCGCGAGATAGGCCTGGTAGAGGGTGGGGAGGAATCCGATGAGCAGGGCGATCACGGCGGGCCCGGTTATCGCCGCGAAGAAGTCAAGGATGGTCACGCTCTCGCCGGGAGTGCCGACCAGGCCGAGCGTGAGCAGGCCGGATCCGGCCTGCAGGAATGCCTGGGTGATGCTGACATCCGTGACCCCGAAGATCATCAGTGCGTACGCCGTGAGGAAGATGACGAGCCAGACAACCAGTGCCGCGATGATGCCCAGCGGCCCGCTCCAGGCGAGAATGCGATCGCGCGCCGCGTAGGTGCGGAAGAGACGGGCAAGGCCGGACGTGGCGAGGTCGGTGCCGCGGACGACGACGGCGAAGAGCCAGGAGACCGTCGCGCGGGGGATCACCATGGTGCGGACGATGCTCATGCCCGCCAGAACGAGCAGTGCGATGCCGATGGCGAAGGGCACCGCCCGGGCCACCGGATCCCATGACCCGAGGTCGGTCTCCAGCGCCCATGTCACACCCCGAGGGTAGCCGCGCGGTTGCCGACTAGGCTGCTCCGGTGACCTGGGATGCGCAGACCGGCGTACTCGTCGTCGGTGCCGTCGCCCTTGTTGCTCTGGTCCTCGCCGTTGTGCTGGCCGCGCGCACTGGCCGCATGAAGCGGCAGTACGCCGTCCTGTCGGCAGCGGACACCCGCGCATCCTTCGTGGAGGTGGTCGCGCGCAAGACCGCGGAGGTCGAGGCGCTGCGCGACGACGTCGCCCAGCTGGCGGATGACCTGCGATCGACCCAGCGCGAGCTACAGATGGCGATCCGGCACGTCGGGGTGGTGCGCTACGACGCCTTCGGGGACATGGGCGGCCGGATGTCCTTCAGTGCCGCGCTTGTCGATGACCATGGCAATGGATTCGTCCTGACGTCGGTGCACGCCCGCAGCGAATCCCGCAGTTATGTCAAGCAGTTGCGCGGAGGCATGGCCGAGGTCAACCTAAGTCCTGAGGAGTCGGCCGCCGTGGCGGACGCCGTGGCGAGCATCCCTCGCGGCCACCTCGAGTGAGGCGGCCGCGAGCCGGAGCTGCTAGCGCGGGATCGTGACCCGGCCCATGCCGGTGAAGTGGGTGTTGGTCCAGGGCGTGCCCTTGACGACACCGCGGACCACGCCGATGCCGTAGTCAGACGCGTGCACGACCTTGCCGTCACCGATGTAGATGGCGACATGGTGGGCGCCGTTTTCGAAGTAGAAGGCCAGGTCGCCAGGACGGGCCTCCTTGAGCGAGATCCGCTCGGTCTCGTTGTACTGGGCGCGGCTGTAGTGAGTGAGCTCGATGCCGACACCGCGCCAGGCGTAGACGACCAGGCCCGAGCAGTCGAAGGCGTTGGGGCCCTCTGCACCGCTGGCGTAGTCGTCGCCGACCTGGGCGAGTGCGCGCTTGACGACCTGGGCGCGCACGAGATCGTCGGCCGCGAGGGCCTCCCGTGTCTGCCGGTCCTTTGAGGCCTTCTTGCGGTACTCCGTGGCTGCCTGGCGGCTGGTCTCCTCGTGGATGCTGCCACGCGGTGGCGGGGCATCCTCGGCGTGCACCACGGCAGGGGCCACGAGGGCGCCGGTCGCGAGCAGGGCCGAAGCAAGGACGGTGGTGCCGAGGCGGGTCAGGATGGACTGACGGCGCATGCGCTCCCTCTTCCGTCCGCCTCCCAGGTGAGCTGTCGGGCTCGGGCTGAAGAGCGCCCTACCCGCGTGCCGGAGCACGTGGGATTCGCCCCAGGAGGGCCATGCCCTCCCGGCCGCGACCGGCTGTCGCGTCCGTCTCGCCAGGGCTTGCCCTGGCGTGGGTCCCCGGTACGGCGTACCCCTGTCCGGGAGAGGTGCGCCCCGGATGAGGCTTGCCGATTCGGCGGGCCGCTCGTCGGGGGCGGGTGCCCCCATCGGCCGAGCGACTTCGTGACCATGCCATGACCGGTCGGGGACGGGTCAAGCCGACGTCCGAATAACGGAACGATAACGGGATGTCACATCTGTCACATGGATAACAGTTCTCCGGTGGGTCTGCCCCGGGCGAGGCGAATCGGCCGAGTGGGCCCTGGACGCCCCGGTCGATCTCAGGACAGGGGCCTGCGGAAGAGGATGATCACCCGTTCGGGCCGCATGCCTGCCCGCTCGTAGAGCGCCGTCGCGCCGGTGGTGTTGTCGCTGTCCACGGTGAGGGTCATGGCCGCGCGGCCCTCGCGGGCAGCCTGCGAGAAGGCCGAGCGCAGCAGCCAGGTGGCGATGCCCCGGCCGCGTGCGTGGGGCACGACGCCCAGCACGCGCACGTGGCCGGCATCTCGCTCGATGCGGGAGTCATCTTGGATACACAGCCCGATCGGCTCGCCATCAAGCCAGGCGAGCCGCCATAACTCCGGCCGAGCGTCGCGCCGATCGCTGAACCACGGGATCCACTCCTCATAGGGATGTGGCACGAAGCCGAAGTGCTCGGCAAACGCGATCTCGTCGACGCGATGGAGCAAGCGCCGCTCGTCGTCGGTCGTCGCGATGGTGGTCGTCACTCCGATCGGGGGTGCCGGCTCGGAGTGATGCCCCGGGCCCAGATCGATGTGCATGTGCCAGAAGCGGCGCACCTCCCGGAAGCCAGCCGCCTCGAGCACCCCGATGTAGACCTCGTCCTGCGCGAAGGCGCCTGCCTCTGCCTTCCAGCCGTCACCGTCGGCCAGGCGATCGGCCGCCTCGAGCCCCATGGCCACCAGCGGGGCGAGGAGTGCGCGGCCATGATCGGGTACGGCGTAGGAGTCGACGAAGACGGTGCGTGCCTCGTCATCGCGCTCGATGATGACCAGGCCCACCGCCTGGCTGTCGCTGGTGAAGACCAGGCGGTGCTCGTCGCGCATGGCGTCGGGATTTGTCAGGTCCGAGCGCACGGACTCCCGACTGGCATCGGCCATCGCCAGCACGCCGGTGTCTGCTGCAGACACGACGGCGTATGCAAGGTCGACGTCAGGGCCGTCGAAGTAACTGTCGACGTCGACGAGCTCGAGCGGTCGGGTGAGATAGCCGGGCGGGAGCACCCGCGGAGTCTAGGCCCGTCAGGGGGTTGGCAGTGCGGCGATTCGTCGTACGAGATAGGGCGAGAACCAACCGGCGTACCTCGCTTGCAGGACCGGGTCGCGCCAGTCGCTGCCGCTGACAACGCCGCGGCAGGTGGGCGCCTCGCAGAGGCAGCGGAACTCGTCGTAGTCGCTCGCATCGCACATGGCGTAGTCGAAGCTCAGTTCCTCGCCCGGCTCGATGTCTCGCATGGCGACGAGGAGCTGGGACCCCGCGAGGCCGCAGTTGGGCTCGCAGGAGTGATTGAGCATGTCCCCGGGCTCGGGGGTGTCGCCGGAGACGAGGAAGAGATCGGCGTCGATCTGGATGGACCGATGCTGACGATCGATCGACAACGTCGCCAGCCGACTCCCATCGACGACCCAGCCACCAAAGCCGGCGACGGTCTCGCCCTTGCTGATGCGCTCGGTGGTGTAAGAGCCCCAGCCCTTGTCACCTGCGGGGCGTGCCTCGGCCTTCGGAGTCAGCCAGTTGTAGTCCAACGAGATCTCCTTGATCGTGCGCGCGTGTTCGTGCGCGGACGAGAGTGTGACACGACTGCGCGACGAAGTGAAATCGCGCGGACTGGCTGAACGTTCAGTCGGGATCGCGTGGTGTCCATGCGGGTGTCACCATAGAGGTATGACGGAGGGCAGCGGTTCACACGATGCACCGGAGCAGCACGTCGTCGTGGTGGCGGAGGGCGACGGGCGACCGTCCGGTGCCTTCGTGCAGCAGCCCGCCAAGGTGATGCGCATCGGCGCGATGATCCGTCAACTCCTCGAGGAGGTGCGCAATGCGCCCCTCGACGAGGCTGCGCGCGCCCGGCTGCGGGACATCCACACTCGGTCGCTGGTCGAACTCGAGGACGGCCTGGCGCCCGAATTGGTCGATGAGTTGGAGCGCCTGTCACTGCCCTTCACGGATGAGGCAGTGCCCAGTGAGGCGGAGTTGCGCATCGCGCAGGCGCAACTCGTCGGCTGGCTCGAGGGTCTCTTCCACGGCATCCAGACCGCGCTCTTCGCCCAGCAGATGGCGGCGCGCGCGCAGTTCGAGGAGATGCGGCGCCAAGTGATGCCCGGTGCGCTTCCCGGCGCTCCCGAGGGAGCCGCGGAGGGCCAGCCCGGCCAGGGCCCAGGCCTCTACCTCTAACCTTGGTCCGTGATCGACCCCCGTCTGCTGCGCGAATCCCCCGATGCTTTGCGCGAGTCACAGCGTCGCCGTGGCGAGGATGTCGCCCTGGTCGATCGGCTCGCCTCGCTCGATATCGAGCGCCGCGCCGCGCAATCGGCGTACGACGACCTGCGTGCCGAGCAAAAGCAACTGTCCAAGCGCATCGGCCCGCTGCAGGGAGCGGTCAAGAAGGGTGACACCTCGGCGCAGGCCGAGCTTGACGCGCTCATGGCTCAGGCCGGGGAGCTCGCCGATCGCGTGAAGGCGGCTGACGCCGCAGCGGGTGAGGCAACGCGCGCGCTGGACGAGGCCTGGCTCGAGCTGTCCAATGTGGTGGACATGCGTGCCCCGGTGGGGGGCGAGGAGGACTTCGCCGTCCTCGAGCTGGTGGGCAGCCCGCGTGACTTCACCGCGGAGGGATTCACCCCGCGCGATCATCTCGAGCTCGGGGAGATGCTCGGCGCCATCGACGTGGAGCGTGCCGCCAAGGTCTCAGGCTCGCGCTTCTACTACCTCATGGGCGTCGGCGCGCTCCTGGAGTTTGCCCTTCTCAATCTCGCGATGGCGCAGGCGACGCGCAATGGCTTCGTCCCCGTGATCCCCCCCGTGCTCGTCGCACCGCGCGCGATGGAGGGCACCGGATTCCTCGGGCAGGCCGCGGAGAACGTCTATCGCATCGAGTCCGACGACATGTATCTCGTGGGCACGGCCGAGGTGCCTCTCGCCGGGCTGCACAGCGACGAGATCCTGCCCGCGAGTGCGCTGCCCCTGCGCTATGCCGGCTGGTCCTCGTGCTTCCGCCGCGAGGCGGGGTCCTATGGCAAGGACACCCGCGGGATCATCCGCGTCCATCAGTTCGACAAGGTCGAGATGTTTGTCTTCTGCGACCCGGCCGACGCCGAGGCGGAGCATGAGCGCCTGCTGCGCTGGGAGCGCGACTTCATGGACGCCCTCGAGATCCCCTATCGCGTCATCGATGTCGCCACCGGCGACCTGGGCTCGAGTGCGGCGCGCAAGTTCGACATCGAGGCGTGGATCCCCACCCAGGGCGCCTATCGCGAGGTCACGTCGACCTCGAATACGACGCAATTCCAGGCCCGGCGCCTGGGCATCCGCATGCGGTCGGGCGACATGGTGCAGCCCGTCGCCACACTCAACGGCACACTCTGCGCGATGCCGCGGATCATCGTGGCGATCCTGGAGAACCACCAGCGGGCGGACGGATCGGTGGTCGTGCCCCAGGCGCTGCGTCCCTATCTCGGACGAGACGTCCTCGAGTTGCCGTGACCCGTGCGTCGCGTGTCCGCGGCGTCGCAGCCCTCGTCGCGGGAGCTGCTCTCATGGCCGGGTGCACGGGTGGCGCTGACGGTGCCGCGACGTCGCCGGCTCCTACTCAGGCGTCGTCGAGCGCGCCCGCTCCGAGTCCCACAGCGGCGCCGACACCCACGCCGTCTCCCCCGCCCCTAGCACCCGGCACGTCGCGTGGTCGGCTCCTCGTCGTACAGCAGGCGGAGGACGCCGCTCTCGTGTCGGGCGGCCAGCCCATCCGCCTGACGCTTGCCCGCACGGGCAACGTCGCCTCATGGTTCACGGCGCCACCGCAGAAGCTCGCCGGCACGATGTCGACCGAGCAGGCACTGCTCAGCCTGGGCTGGCGTCCTGCCGACGACGGCACGACCGCGGCCCTGCCGGCGCCGCGGCCCAATGGATTGCTCGCCCACGCGGGCGGCACGCTCGCCTTCACGGTCCAGCGGGCCAACGTGCGCGCCGATGGCACCCTCGTCCTTGACATCCGACCCCTGGGTGCGACCCCCGGGACGGTGGAGTCCTTCGGACCGGTGTCGCTGACCCTCGACGGCGCCCCGGGGGTGCTGGATCTCTCCGCTGCGCTGGGTACCCTCACGGTGCGTGCCGTCATCACCGGGACCGGCAACGAGCAGGCGGCAGTCCAGGTGATCGGTGCCGAGGGCGAGGTGCTGGAGTCGGCCTTCGTCTCGCCCGAGCGCACCGTGATCGACACCTGGATCGACGTGACGTCAGGAGCGACGGTCTGGTCCGACCCGGTCGTGACCTTCACGCCCCCGGGGCAGGCCAAGCCCGGCACGATCCGCGTCACCGGCACGCTGGAGGTCGACGGCGAGTCGACTCCACTCGACGCCGTGATCGCCCGCTGGAGCCTCCCCCTCGCCTAACCATCGCGCCGAGTGGGCAGTTGTCGGCCCATCCCCCTCACGGGGACGACCGACAACTGCCCACTCGGCGAAGACTGCGGCTAGGCGGGGACGGGCGGGATGTTGGCGATCGCGGGAGCGAAGCGCTCGTCGGAGAGCTCCTCGTCCACCATCGCTCCAGCGAGGAAGTTCTCGTACGCCGCCAGGTCGAAGTGACCGTGACCGCACAGTGCCGTGAGGATCACCGTCTCCTCGCCGGTCTGCTTGGCCTGCTCCGCCAGGCGGATCGCCTGGGCGATCGCGTGCGTGGGCTCAGGAGCCGGGACGATGCCTTCACTGCGCGCGAACTTCACGGCACCGGCGAAGCACTCGGTCTGCGGGATCGCCACGGCGTCCATCAGTCCCAGCTCGTAGACGTGCGAGATGAGCGGAGCCATGCCGTGGTAGCGCAGGCCACCGGCGTGGATGGGGTCCGGGATGAACTGGTGGCCCAGCGTGTGCATCTTCATGAGCGGCGTCATGCCAGCCGTGTCGCCGAAGTCGTAGGCGTAGACCCCGCGCGTGAGAGACGGGCAGGAGGCAGGCTCGACCGCGGTGATCTGCGGGTTGATCTTGCCCGCGAGCTTTTCGCGCAGGAAGGGGAAGGACAGGCCCGCGAAGTTGGAGCCGCCTCCGGTGCAGCCGACGATGTGGGTCGGCGTATCCCCGGCCATCTGCAACTGCAGCAGGGCCTCCTCGCCGATGATCGTCTGGTGCAGCAGCACGTGGTTGAGCACTGAGCCCAGCGCATAGCGCGTATCCGGATTCGTGGCCGCCACCTCGACGGCCTCGGAGATCGCGATGCCGAGGGAGCCCGACCAGTTGTTGGGGTCCTTGGCCAGCTCGCGGCCGATCGCGGTGACATCCGAGGGCGAGCGGTGGATCTGGGCGCCGAAGGTCTCGATCATGAGC
>VGBQ01000078.1 GCA_016870425.1 Actinomycetota bacterium
ACCAGCGCCCAGCCGATCCAGTTCTGGTTGTTCGCGATGAAGAACACACCCGGCACCACGACAACGAACGGCACGACGCCCAGCGCGATGCCGACCACGGGGAAGGCGAGAAGGTAGCGATTGCCCTTGAGGATCGCCCATGACTGTCGGGTCAGGGTGCGACTGTCGGACCAGGAGCCCACCGCTAAGCCGAACTCTTCCGGAAGAGCGCAGCAACGATGGCGACCAGGATCGTGGCGACCAGGATCTGCAGGATCAGGGTCAGCCAGCTGAAGCCCCAGATCTGGTCGAAGAACTGCACCCCGATCCAGGTGCCGATGAAGGCCCCGACGATGCCGCAGATGATCGTCATGAGACAGCCGATGGGCTGCATGCTGGGCACGAGGAGACGGGCGATAACACCGATGACGATGCCCACGCCCAGGACGCTGAAGAAGCCGGTCATTTCCATGGCGCGACTATGGCACGACGGGGGGGCCTGCCACATCACCTGGCGGCGTGTCGCCCTCGCGGGCCAGGGCGCAGATGCGCGACAGGGCCCTGCGGTACTTCTTGCGATAGCCGCCCCGCAGCATCTCCTCGGAGAACAGCCGATCCCAGGGGACTCCCGAGGCGCGCACGGGGATGTCCCTGTCGTAGAGCCGGTCCACGAGCACGACCGTCCTGAGCGCCTCGACCTGGTCGGTGAGGGTGCGCACGTCAGCGAAGTGCGCCGCCGTCACCCCATCGAGGAGGGCGGAATACCGCGACGGGTGCACTCGCCCCAGATGTCGCTGGAGATCACGCCAGTCATCCAGCGTCGCGCCGTCCTGCTGCTGGGCACTCGCGAGCAAGGCAGCGCCGTCCCACGGCGCGGGAGCCTGGGGTGCACCGCGATGCCGGTAGTCATCGCCATCGATGCGCAGGACATCGAAGTGAGCGGACAGTCCCTGGATCTCACGGAGGAAGTCCTCCGCGGCGAATCTCTCCTCGCCGAGGCGCTCGGGGAGGGTGTTCGACGTGGCGGCCAGTCGCACCCCCGCCGCGACGAGGTTGCCCAGGAGCGTGGACATGAGCACCGTGTCCCCGGGGTCGTCGAGCTCGAACTCGTCGATGCAGACCAGTCGATACGTCGACAGGCGTGCCTGTGCCTCAGCGAAGCCCAATGCTCCGACCAGGTTGGTGTATTCCACGAATGTGCCGTAGGCCCGCGGCCCGGGCGCGACGTGCCACAGCGATGCCAGGAGGTGGGTCTTGCCCACGCCGAACCCGCCATCGAGGTAGACCCCCGACCTCTCCTCAGGGGGTGCGGCGCGTCGCCGCCACCGCCGACCCGGGCGGTCGGCCAGGCGCCCGGCGAAGGCCTGGAGCGCCGCCACCGCGGCGGCCTGGCTGGGCTGAGCCGGATCCGGCTCGTAGGAGGCGAAGCTCACGGAGGCGAAGTGCGGTGGTGGCACGAGGTCAGCGAGCAAGCGTTCCGGCGACACCTGAGGGTCTCGGTCCACGAGGCGTCCGGGCACGTGCCGGATGCTACGCGCCGATGCCTCGAGGCGCCGTGCCACCATCGCCGCATGGCGAAGGCATCGCTCATGGGCTTCGACGGCTGGGACCTACCCGTCGCCCCGCCCGTGAGCCCGATGCTCGCGGCCCCGGCAGGCGATGCACTGCCGGAGCGCGACGACCTCGCCTTCGAGCCCAAGTGGGACGGCTTCCGTATGCTGGCCTTCCGCAGTGGAGAGCGCATCCTGCTCCAGGGCAGGAGCGGTGACGACCTGTCCTATGCCTTCCCCGAGGTCACGTCCGCGCTCCAGGGCGTCCTCCCCGATCGCGTCGTCCTCGACGGCGAGGCCATCGTGATCCAGGACGACGCCGTGGACTTCACGGCCCTGGGGACACGCCTGCGGCCGCGCACCGACTCCGCGACCATCGACCGCCTCGCGCGTGAGCTCCCGGCGACCTACGTGGCCTTCGACCTGCTGGCACTGGGCGGGGCCTCGCTGCTGGACGACACCTACCTGCGTCGGCGCGAACACCTGGAGGGGATCGGGGCGCGATCCGAAGCGTTCTTCGTCACTCCGATGACACAGGATCGCACCGTGGCGACCACCTGGTTCCATGAGTTTGAGGGGGGCGGTCTCGACGGCCTCATCGCCAAGCCGATCGGCGCGGCGTACTCCCCTGGCAAGCGCACCCTGCTCAAGATCAAGCATCGGCGCACACTCGACGCGGTCGTCGCCGGCTGGCGCGGCCACGCCAAGGACCCCGAGGAAGTCGGATCTCTGCTCCTCGGCCTCTACGACGCGCAGGGCCTCCTGCACCATGTCGGGTCGGCCTCGGGGCTGAGCGCTCCGCGCCGACGCGAGCTCACCGCGCATATCGCTGCATATGCGCTGCCACCGGACGCGGCACACCCGTGGGTCGAGCCGGCGCCGGGAGTACGCCGCCCCGGTGAGGCGAACCGGTGGAACCGCGGACGTGATCACACCTGGCATCCCCTCGCGCCGGCGCTGGTGGCCGAGGTGTCCTATGACCAGTTCGAGGGGCAGCGACTGCGCCACGTCGCGACCTGGCTGCGGTGGCGCCCCGACCGCGCCCCGGACTCATGCACCTATGCCCAGGTTGCTGCGCCCGCGCCGGTGGACATCGCGGCCCTGCTGGGCTGAAGGCGCACCGGGGAATCCCCGGGATTTCCTGGGCAGGTCCCCTGGATTGTCAGGATCGTGTGAGGAAGTCCTGGGAAGCTCCCCGCGATCGCGCATCAGCCGGCTGGGCCGTGCGAGCGTTGCTCCACAGATGCGATCCGCGCATCGCGGACGAGGGAGACGACATGGCCACGAGGCGCACACTGGCCGCCACGGCAGCCGCACTTCTCATCGGCACGGGAGTTGCCGCCGGCGGCGCCACTGTCGCCCAGGCCCGTGAGGGACACGCACCCGGTCACGGAGCCCAGGCGCCCGGTCACGCATTCGGCCACAAGCTCGGTCTGGGGCAGGTCAAGGACCGCTGGCTCGACAGCCGCGTCGACCGCACCGATGCGCAGGAGGCTCGCGCTGCGCTCCGCGCCGCCCTGGAGTCCGCCCGCGCGACCTTCCACGATGCCGTTGATGCTGCGGGAAGCGACAAGGCAGCACGTGAAGCTGCCCGCGTCGCATTTGCCGACGCGGTCCTCACGTCCGTGCTCGCGTTCGATGCCGCGACGCTTCCGGCCGACCAACTCGACGCGGTGACGGCGTACCGAGTCGCCATGGCCGACGCCATCGAGTCGCTGCGTGCGACCGTCGCGGCGGCGCATGCCGACTTCAGGGGTGCGACGGCCGAAGCCCAGGCCGCTCTCAAGGCAGCCATGGCCTCCGCGACTACTCGCGAGGAGCGCCGCGACGCCTGGGCGGCGTACCGCGAGGCCATTGAGCCGGCACGGGAGGCTCAGCGCAGTGCCCTGCGCGGCGCCACCGAGACCTTCCAGAACTCGGTCGACGCTGCTCGGGATGCTGTCGAGGCCGCCCTTCCGCAGTCCTAGGGCCCGCGGCCCACGAGCTGCGTTCCCCCAGTCGGGACGGGCTCGTGGGTGCTCCCCCTTGCCGCGTGGCACGATGCCCTGACCACTCACGGGAGGGCGCGCCATGGAGTTCTACGGCCACATCATCGCGGGCGAGGAAGTCCCCTCACTCGATGGCGCGACGATGCCCGACGTCGACCCCTACACACGCCAACCCTGGGCGACCATCGCGTGCGGGGGCAAGGCTGACGCTGACCGGGCCATTGCCGCGGCGAGAGAGGCCTTCGACTCCGGTCCCTGGCCGCGGATGGGCTACGAGAAGCGCCAGCAGCTCATGCACCGCCTTGCTGACCTCATGGAGGAGCACGCCGAGGAATTGGCGATGGCGGACACCCGCGACATGGGCAAGCCCATCACCCAGTCACGTCACGACGTCGCGCGCTCGGTCCTCAACGTCCGCTTCTTCGCCGACCACGCGCGCATGTCGACCGCCGAGACGCTGCCCATGGACACCGGGCATCACGCCTACACGCGATGGGAGCCCGTCGGCGTGGTCGCCGCCATATCCCCGTGGAATTTCCCTCTCATGCTCGGGACCTGGAAGGTCATGCCCGCGCTCGCCTGGGGCAACACGGTCGTGTGGAAGCCGGCCGAGGACACGCCCGTCTCCGCGACCATCATGGGGCGCCTGGCTATCCAAGCGGGGTTCCCTCCCGGCGTGCTCAACGTCGTGCACGGCTACGGACCCGACTCCGCGGGGTCGGCGCTCACCGAGAGCCCCGACGTCGATCGCATCACCTTCACGGGTGAGTCGGGCACGGGCAAGATCATTAGCGGCGTCGCAGCGCGCAACCTCACCCCCGTGAGCCTTGAGCTGGGCGGCAAGGGCGCCAACATCGTCTTCGACGATGCCGAACTCGACAACGCGGTGCACTGGGCGGTCGAGGCGATCTTCCGCAATGCGGGCCAGGTGTGCCTGGCGGGCTCCCGCCTGTACGTCCAGCGGGGCATCTACGAGGAGTTCCTCGTGCGCTACAAGGCCGCCGCGGAGGCGCTGGCCATGGGCGACCCCAAGGACCCGGCCACGCAGTTCTCGGCCGCACTGGCCAGCCAGGAGCACTTCACCAAGGTGCAGGGCTACCTCGATGCCGAGGCGCTCGGGGGCGGCCGCGTGCTCACCGGTGGCGTGGGCGAGGGCTGGAGTGTGAAGCCCACGATCATCACCGATGCGCCCGCGGATGCACGGGTGGTCAAGGAGGAGATCTTCGGCCCCGTCACGGTGGCAACCCCCTTCGACACGGAGGAGGAGGCCATCGCTCTCGCCAACGACACGCGCTACGGACTCAATGCCATGATCTTCACGGAGAATCTCTCCCGCGCCCATCGTGTCGCGGCTCAGCTGAACGCCGGCACCGTCTGGGTCAACTGCTTCTTCATCCGCGACCTGCGCCTGCCCTTCGGCGGTTTCGGTGAATCGGGCGTGGGGCGCGAAGGCGGCAACTTCAGCCGCGAATTCATGACCGAGCCCAAGGCCGTGGTCATGCAGATCGATCCGGCGTAGAGACCTAGGGACACCACTGGAGGGCCCTAGGCTGCACCCGTGAGTCATCCCCTCGATCCGCTGTCGGCCGACGAGCTCGAGAACGTGTGCGAGTCGTTGCGCAACGCGGGCCTCCTCCAAGGCGCGCGGCTTCTGTCGATGCTCCAACTCGAGGAGCCGACCAAGGCCGCCCTTCGCGCTTGGCGGCCGGGCGATCCGCTCGCGCGCATGGCTCGGGCGACTCTCTGGGATGGCACTGAGCAACTCGTGCGCATCGCCCTGGTCGAGGTCGGCGGCGGGGTCCGCGACGTGCGAGACGCACCGGGTGTATTCCCGTCAGTGCTCGCCTTGGACTGCGACCGGGCGAGAGAAGCCGTGCGCCGCGATGAGCGGCTTATCGCGGCACTCGCCCGGCGCGGCATCACCGACATCGACCTGGTGCACATCGAGGCCTGGTCATTCGGGTCGGCGGTGCCCGCGGGCATCGATGCCGAGCGCCGCCTGGTGTGGACCCCGATGTGGCTGCGCCCGGAGCCCGATTCCAACGTCTATGCACACCCGATCGAGGGCCTACGCACCATCGTCGACCTCGACTCCTGCGAGGTGCTGCTCGTCGAGGATGACGGCGACTCCCCGCCCATCCCCATGACACCGGGTCCCTACCGGGCCGACCAGACCCGCGCGGAGGTGCGTTTGCGCGACCTCGCCATCGTGCAGGCCGATGGCCCGTCCTTCTCCGTCGATGGATGGGCGGTGTCGTGGGAGCGCTGGCGATTGCGCATCGGCTTCGACCAGCGCGAGGGCCTCGTCCTCCACGATGTGCGCTTCGTCGACGACGGCCGCGAGCGCCAGATCGCTCACCGCATGTCGATCGCCGAGCTGGTGATTCCCTACGGTGATCGCGCGCCTGGCGCGCAGCGCAAGCAGGCCTTCGACACCGGAGAATTCAGCCTCGGCATTTTCACCAACTCCCTGGCCCTGGGCTGTGACTGCCTCGGCGAAATCGTCTATCTAGACGTGGCGGTGGCCGATGCTCTCGGCAACGTCCAGGTGATCCCCCAGGCGATCTGCATGCACGAGGAGGACCACGGAATCCTGTGGAAGCACACCGACCAGACCGGTCATGTCGAGGTCCGGCGCTCACGTCGATTCGTCGTGTCGTCGATCGTCACCGTCAACAACTACGAGTACGGCTACTTCTGGTACCTCTACCAGGACGGCTCCATCGAGTTTGAAGCCAAGCTCACCGGGATCGTGCTGACCACCGCCGGAGTCCCTGGCGCCCCCTCGCCGTCAGCCACCGAGATCGAGCAAGGCCTGCTCGCGCCCTACCACCAGCACATCTTCTGCGCGCGCCTCGATCTCGACATCGACGGCGTGCCCAACTCGCTGCTCGAGGTGGAGTCCGAGCCGCTCCCCGCCGGGCCGCTCAACCCCGAGGGCTCCTCCTACACGACACGCCAGACCGTGCTGGCCCGTGAGTCGGACGCCCAGCGGGAGGTCAACCCCTTCACCAGCCGCTACTGGAAAGTGGTTAACGCCGATCCCCGCGGTCACCTCGGTGGTCCCGTCGCCTACAAACTCGTGCCCGGCGCCGTCACCTGGCCGATGGCTTCGCCCGAATCCGTGATCGGTCGACGCGCGGCGTTCATGTATCACCACCTCTGGGCCACGCCGAACCGCAGAGATGAGCGCTATCCCGCGGGAGAGTTCCCCTACCAGCACCCGGGAGGGGCGGGCCTGCCGGAGTGGACAGCGGCGGACCGCTCTCTCGAGGATGTCGACCTGGTCCTGTGGCATGTGTTCGGCACCAATCACATCCCGCGCTCGGAGGACTGGCCGGTGATGTCCGTGGAGCGCACCGGCTTCATGCTCAAGCCGGTGGGCTTCTTCCGACGCAATCCCGGCATCGACGTCGCTCCGCCCAGCGGCCACTGCCACTGACGTGCCCTAGCCGGCCAGACGATGAAACTCCTCGGCGGCCTCCTGGGCGACCGCATCATCGTCGAGTCCATCGACGCAGCCCGCGGCGCCGATCGCCCCGACCACGGTGGAACCGACCACGAGTGGGACCCCACCCATGAGGAACAGCGACCGGGGGATAAAGGGAAGTTGGCTGTTGTCCTGGTGGCCCTGCTGGATCGTGGCGAACGCCTCGCGAGTCGAAGTGCGCAAGTTGAGCGCGGTCCACGCCTTCTGGATGGCACCCTCCACGAATTGCTCGGTCGCGCCGTCGGTGCGCAGCAGCACCAGCAGAAGGCCCGCCCGGTCCACAACAGCCACGGCCACATCGCAGTTGCGTCCGCGACCCGCGCGGACACCCGCCTGGGCGACGCCCAGGGCCGCTTCTGCGCTGATGGATGTCGTGGTCACCAACGCGGGCGATTGGGAGGAATTCGGCGCAACGGCGTCGGTCATGGGATCCCTTCCTCCGTGGCCAGGCGCGGCCAACGCCCGACAAGTCTCTTCGGCGCGGAGATATCCTGCGAGTCGATCCTAGGGCGTCCGTATGCAGCGACCGTGGGTCGTCCCCCTGTCGCCGGCGACATCAACGCGGATGCGTCTCCCGCGCCCGACGGCTCGGCTGCACCCGGGGAGGCTCCCCCGGCATCTTGGGATAGTCCGGCGGAAAGGGCATCTCGCCCAGCCCTCGCTCCTCGATGTCCTCGCGCCACAGGTCCAGCAGGGGCCCGATGTCCCAGCGCCGCCGGCCAAGGGACGCCCAGGCATTGCCATGAGCGGCGAGGTGTCCGGGCACGGTGTGCAGCGTGAAGTCGGCGGGGTTGATGGCCCCGACGTCTGACCATTCCAGGGGCATGGACACGGGCGCACCGGGGCGCGCACGCACCGACCACGCCGAGGCCATCGTACGATCGCGTGCCATCTGGTTGTAGTCCACGAACACTCGCGCCCCGCGCTCCTCCTTCCACCACGCCGTCGTGACCAGATCGGGCAGCTGTCGCTCCAATGCCCGCCCAAGCGCGATCGCTGCGTGCCGCACGTCAAGGAATTCCCCATGGGGCTCGATGGCCACGAAGACGTGCAATCCGCGACCCCCGCTGGTCTTCACATAGGGCTCGGCGCCCAGATCGCGCAGCATGGCCGCCAGGACCTGGGCAGCCTCCACCGCATCGGTGAAGTCACGTCCCTCCTGAGGATCAAGATCAACGCGCAACTCATCGGGGCGGTCGACGTCGACACGCGTCACCGGCCAGGGATGGAAGGTCACCGTGCCGAGATTGGCCGCCCAGATGAGCGTCGCAGCGTTAGCCGGGCAGACCTGCTCCGCGGTGCGCCCCGACGGGAAGGTGACCCGGACGTGGTTGACGAAGTCGGGCACGGACTTGGGCAGGTGCTTGTTGTAGAAGGACTCACGGCGTTCCCCATCGACGACGACTCCGTCCGGGAATCGCTGCAGAGTGGTCGGTCGGTCGCGGACGGCTTCAAGGAGCGCGTCGGCAACGGACAGGTAATAGGCGACGAGATCGGCCTTGGTGACCACGCCCGTGGAGTCACGCCACAGCGGACGCTCGGGGCTGGAGAGGCGCACGGCAGTGCCGTCGACGTCGACCTCTCTGGGGGCGCCGTACTCACCGGGCATGCCGCAGGTTAGCGCGAGGCCGATAGGGTGCCGTCGTGTCCGTCACTGTCATCGTCTTCGTGATCCTCGGCATCTTCCTGGCCCTCTTCGGCATCGCCTTCGCGCTCTACGGCATGTCCAGCGAGAAGGCCTACTGGTTCCAGCGTGACCCCCAGGGCAACCCCTCCAGGGAAGCGACCCCCTTCCGCAAGGTCTACACCCATGCCTTCGCCATCGCGGTGAGCGATGAGCGGGCGCCCTTGCGCATTGCTGCCATCGGCGTGGTGCTCGTGTATTTCGCCATCGCAAGCCTTGTGATCGCCGGCATCGCTGCAATCGTGTGACATGTCAGCGGTGATCGAGCGCGTGCAGCGCTTCGTGCGCCAGCGACCCCGCCTCGCCAAGGTCTATGCGATTGCTGTCGATGTCGTGCGGGCACAGTCGGTGGAGCGCATCAGCCTGTCTGCTGCCGCCGTGGCCTTCTGGACGGCCATCGCGATCACCCCCGGCTTCATCGCGGTCGCCATCATCTTCGGGCGACTCGTGGATCCCACCGTCCTCAATGAGGCCGTGGAGTCAATTCGAGCGGCGGCACCTGACTCCCTGGGATCACTTCTCGCGACGCAGTTGAAGTCCGCCTCGCAGGCGAGCACCAGCCAGGTCTCGTGGGGCCTGGCGATCTCGCTGGTGACCGTGCTCTGGGCCGTGTCCACCGGCATCTACACCTTCCAGCGCGCCGTACGCATCGCCTATGGGCTCAACCCGCAGGACTACGTGAGGGCGCGGGCGTGGGCCTACCTGGGCAGCGTCGTCACGATCCTGGTCCTGGGGATCCTCCTGCTGGCCGCGGGGGCCGGAGCCGCCTGGGCCTCCACGCTCGACGAGCCGTGGCGGGCGCTGGCCTTTGCCGTGGAGACTCTCCTGGCGCTGGTTCTGGGCACCGGGGTGCTCGTCGCGCTGTTTCGCGCATCAGCCGATCGTCAGGCTCCGCGCCTGAACTGGCCGGGGGCGGCCTTCGGAGCGGTGGGCAGCTTCGCCGTCGTGATCGGCTTCGGGATCTACCTGCGGTTCGCGACGAGCTACCAGGCCATCTACGGCACGCTCGCCAGCACCGTGATCCTGAGCATCGTGCTCTACATCTCCGCCTACGTCATCCTTATCGGCGCGATCGGCAATGCCGCGATTAGTCGCTCCCTGGATCCGGGCCGGGGCGCCGTCGATCAGCCTTCGCGAAGCAGCAAGTCGCCCGCGTAGTCCGGCACGTAGCGGGTGACGTCACGCGGGGGCCGCTCATAGCCGTGCCCATCGGGCCGCTCCGGCAGGACCAGCGGCGGCCGGGTGACAGGTGCGTAGGGAATGGTCGAGAGCAGGTGGTGGATCATGTTGATCCGGGCCCTGCGCTTGTCGTCAGCCTCGACGTCGAACCACGGAGACTCCGTCGTGTCGGTGTGCACCATCATCTCGTCCTTGGCACGCGAGTAGTCCTCCCATCGCGTGATGGACTCCAGATCCATGGGCGAGAGCTTCCACTGGCGCATCGGGTCGTTGAGTCGCGAGGCGAAGCGCTTCTCCTGCTCGTGGTTGCTCACGCTGAACCAGTACTTGCGCAGATAGATCCCATCCTCGATGAGCATGCGCTCGAAGATCGGCGCCTGACGCAGGAAGAGGCGGTACTCCTCTGCCGAGCAAAAGCCCATCACTCGCTCGACACCGGCCCGGTTGTACCAGGACCGGTCGAAGAGCACGATCTCCCCGGCCGCAGGCAACTGCTCGACGTAGCGCTGGAAGTACCACTGCGTGCGCTGCCGCTCCGTCGGGGTGGGCAGCGCCGCGATGCGTGCCATGCGCGGGTTGAGGTACTCCGTCACGCGCTTGATGGTCGAGCCCTTGCCCGCGGCATCGCGACCCTCGAAGACGACAACGATGCGGGCCCCGGTGGCCTTGACCCACTCCTGCATCGTGACGAGCTCGCCCTGGAGCTCATAGAGCGTCCGCTCATAGAACTCCCGCGGCAGCTTCCTGGCCTTGGCTGTGGTCATGAGCCCATCAAAGCACCGTTCATCCGGGCGTTACGGCGACTCCGGCATCCCCGCGCGAGCGGACCTCAGGGCCGCATCAAAGACCCGGTGCGCCAGCAACGCCTCGGCGGGAGTGGCCGTCCCGAAGCGCCCCTGGAGGTCACCGGCGCGCTCAGCCAGATAGGAGGCCCACATCTGGAGCAGGGCG
>VGBQ01000079.1 GCA_016870425.1 Actinomycetota bacterium
CGCCATCGTCGCGGGCATCGCGCGCGGCTGCGAGATCGCCGGCTGCGCCCTCGTCGGTGGCGAGACCGCAGAGCATCCGGGCCTTTTGGCCTCGAACGAGTACGACGTTGCCGGTGCCGGGACGGGCGTCGTCGAGGCTGATCGCCTCCTCGGCGCCGAGCGCGTGCGCTCGGGTGATGTCGCAATCGCCATGGCCTCCTCCGGACTGCACTCCAACGGCTATTCCCTCGCGCGCCGCGTGCTGCTCGGTGACGGTGGGCCGGGCCTTACGGCGTACATCGACGATCTCGGCCGCACCGTGGGCGAGGAGATGCTGGAGCCGACCAGGATCTACGCCCAGGACTGCCTCGACCTGGTCGATCACGTCGATGTCCATGCCATCAGTCACATCACGGGCGGGGGTATCGCGGCCAATCTCGCGCGCGTGCTGCCCGCGCATCTAGCCATCGAGGTCGATCGCTCCACATGGACACCTCCGCCGGTCTTCGCGCTGATCTCATCCCTCGGTGTCGAACGCGCGGAGATGGAGCGCACCTTCAATATGGGCATGGGGATGGTCGCGATCGTCGATGCGACCGCCGCGGGCAACGCAATCGCGCGCCTACGCGATCGTGGTGTGCCGTCGTGGCCCTGCGGCGTAGTGCGCGAGCGCCGTGACGGTGACGCCGGCGACGCCGAGGCTAAGGGTGGCGGCGGAGGGGCAGCCTTCGTACTCGGGCAGCACCCGGCCTGACGGATTCCAACTGCCCTATCGTCGTGCCGTGCGCGCTCTGAGTCCGATCCAGGCAGGCATCACGACTGCGACGGTCCTGGCTGTCCTCATCGTCGTGGGGGCTCCCACTGGCCCCGCGTCTGCGACACCTCAATCTTCTCCCACGGGCACGGGCGCCTGGTCGAGCATGGGTGGGGGTGCATCAGGGGGTGACGTCGGCCAAGTGGTGCGCTACGACGACTCCATCGTGATTGGGGGCAACGTGGGCGTCGTGGGCGGCTTCAGCGCTGCCGACCATGTGGGTCTCTGGGCGGATGACACGTGGAGGCCGCTGGGCAATGTGGGGGGCTCAGGTACCAATGCGCTTGCCGTCAGTCCCACCGGTCAGATTCATCGTGCTCTGAACCAGGCCCAGATACAACGGTGGACGGGGTCCTCGTGGACCTCCGCCGTCTCGCCCTCTCCCAACAACTTCGTCAACGCGATGACCTTCAAGGCCGATGGAACCCTCGTCGCGGGAGGTAGTTTCACCACGCCTGCGAGCAGGATCGGATCGTGGAACGGCTCGTCCTGGTCGGGATTCAGTGGCGGTCCCACCATCAGCGTCAGTGATCTTGCCATCGCGAGCGACGATTCGATCTACGTGACGAGTTACTCATCGCCCTACATGCAGCAGTGGAACGGCAGTACCTGGTCCACCTTCGCAGGAGGGGCCACGTCCGCAAATGCTGTGGACACCGTGGCCGTCGATGACTCACACGTCTATGTCGGTGGCGGCTTTACCGCCTTGAATGGCCAGCCGTTCCGCAATGTCGCGGTGGCCGTCAACGGGCAGTGGTCGGGTCTTGGCTATGGACTGAGCAATGCGCAAGCCCAGTTCAACTACGTCTACGACATCGTGGCTGACGACACGACAGGGCTCGTCTACGTAGCGGGCGCGTTCACCTACGCCTGTGGCAACGCTGCTTGCTCAGTCGGCCACGACGACACGGTTGCGCTCCCTTACGTGGGCGCCTGGTACCCGGCTCGGCAGGTATGGATCCCCTTGACGGGAACGGCCGGGGGAGGACCGAATGACCAAGTCTCCGCCGTTGCGACGTCGGCGGATGGCCGCACGGTGTACGCAGGCGGCAACTTCGGATCGACGGATGGGGTGGCGGGGACGCGCTTTGTGGCACGGTTCGACTGGAATGCTCCTATGATCGCCGCGCTTGATCCTGCTGCCCAGCCGGAGAACACTCCGGCTGCCATCACGCTCAGCGGACAGAACCTGGAAGCGCTGAGATCCATCACCGTTGACGGACTTGCAGTCGCCTATACGCAGATCGATGACACGACAGTCCAGATCAGCCTGCCTGCGGGCACGGGGACGCGTGAGATCCGGGCGATCGCCGCAGGAGGCACCAGCGCGCCCGCGACGTTCACCTTCCAGGCTCCCGTACCTCCCCAGCCCACTCCGGCGAGTGCGCCGATGGACGTTCGGGCGGAGCCGGGTGATGGCTCGGCCCGTGTCGCCTGGCTCCCGCCCGATGCAGCCGGTTCCTACCCCGTCACCCACTACCTGGTGACCTCGGAGCCCGGACGGCGCATGTGTTTGACGCAGACGCTCACGTGCACGGTAAACGACCTGAGGAATGGCACGCCGTACACCTTCACCGTCTCTGCGCTCACGGGTGCGGGCTGGGGGTCATCATCTGTTGCCAGCGATGCTGTCACGCCTCATGCGCCAAGCGTAATGATCACGGGTGTGCGCGCCGGCGGCACTATCGCAGTCGAGGGAACAGTCACGGGGGTGCTCGCGGACAGTGCCGTGCCGTGGACCCGCAAGGTGGGCGGATCGCTCTCAGAGGGCATGCCCCGCGCTGTCACGGATGGTGCTTTCGCATGGGAGCGGCGGGCACGCTCGACGATGATCGTCTACTTCACTGTGGGCGCAGCGCGCTCCAACGCCCTGAGCCTCTAGTCAGGCCTTCTCCGGCTCGTCGTCGTCGTCCCCGTCGTAGTACTTGTCGTAGGGGTCGGTGGCGTAGGGATCCTCGATGGGTACGTCGACCTCAACCTCGTCGGCGCCATCGACCTCGTGATGCTCGCCGGTCGCCAGCTCTGCCTGCAGGCGATCGAAATCGGTTTGCGGGCCGCCGTACTTCAATGCACGCGCAACCTTTGTCTGCTTCGCCTTAGCGCGACCGCGACCCATGATCGGACTCCTAGACGTCCTCGCGCGGCATCCGCGCTGACCTCCGGAAGCGTACCCCGCGGACCCGAGCGCCCGCATGGGGAGGGGCCATCCGCAGCCGGAGCCAGGAGAGTGGACTAATACAGGTGGACTAACCTACGATGTCCGCGTGCGCACCGTCAACGTCCACGAAGCCAAGACCCACCTGTCCCGCCTCATCGAGGAGGCGGCGCAGGGGGAGCCCTTCGTGATCGCCCGCGCGGGCGTGCCTGTCGTGACGGTCATGGCGTACGCCGGACCGCAGCCTGCGCCGCCCCGCCGCGTCGGCTTCCTCACGGGCGCATTCGAGGTCCCTGACGACTTTGACACGCTGTGGGCGGATGAGATCGCCGCCGAGTTCGAGGGCGCATGACCTGGCTGATCGACACCCACCTGCTGCTGTGGGCCGCGATCGGATCCGCGCGACTTCCGCGTCGTGCGCGCGAGGTGCTCGAGGATGAGGGATCACGTCTGCTTTTCAGCAGCGCGTCGATCTGGGAGGTGGCGATCAAGTCCGGACGCGACCGACCGGGATTCGATGTCGATGTCGCACGCCTGCGCCGTGGTCTTCTCGAGAATGGCTACGCCGAACTCCCCATCACCGGTGAGCACGCCGTGCTGACGCGCTCCCTGCCACGGCTGCACGCCGATCCCTTCGACCGCATCCTCGTCGCTCAGGCCATCGCCGAGGACGCCACCCTCCTCACCGGCGACACCGCGCTTGCCGGCTACGACGGCCCGATCGAACTCGTGCGCGCCGCTCGCTGAGTTCGCCGGGCAATCGGGCCCCTTTCCCCTACCTGCTCGGCTGCTTCATGGGGACCAACACGGCCCCTGCTGCGGGAGGGCCACAGGGATAGTCAGCGGCCCACGTCAAAGCGCCGGAACGCCGCCCCGCCCGCAGCCATGCGCTCCTCGGCCTCCCGGGCCGCCGCCACGACCGGCAGCACTCCCTCGGCGTCCGCCCGCCCCAGGACCCGCAGGGTGGTGTCGTAGACCCCCGCGACCCGTGCCCGTGCGCGGTCCATGTCGAACCAGCCCGCCAAGCGGGGCGGCTTCGCCGCTCCGACTACGGGCCCCAGCTCTTCTGCCGCCTGCACGACGCCCCCGCAGTTCACGAGGTAGTCCGGTGCGTAGAGGATCCCCCGCGCCGCCAGCATCTCCGCGACGTCGGGTGTCGCCAGTTGGTTGTTGGCCGCCCCGCACACCGCGACACAGCGCAGTGCCTCGACCACCTGCGGCGTGAGTGCATGGCCGAGCGCATTGGGGGAGTAGATGTCGAGCTCGCGCGCGATGAGATCCTCGGTCGAGCCGACCACCTCGACCGCCACCGGGATCGACGCGATCGCCTCCGGTGCCGGGTCCGTGATGATGACGCGCGCACCCTCCTCCGCGACGAGGTGCTCGGCGAGCCGCCGGCCGACCTTGCCCGCACCGGAGATGCCCACCACCTTGCCCTCCAGCGAGTCGCTGCCCCACCGATGCCGCGCCACCGCGCGCATCGCCTGCTGCATGCCGTACGCCGTGAGGATCCCCGTGTCGCCCGACCCGCCATGCTCCGGTGACCTGCCCGTCGTCCACGGGTTGGTCTGGTAGATCAGGTCGAGGTCCGCCACGGTCGTGCCGACGTCCCCCGCCGTGATGTAGCGCCCGCCGAGCGTGGCGATGAAGCGCCCCATCGCATGGAAGAGTTCCGGTGACTTGTCGCGCGCCGGATCACCCCAGATCACGGCCTTGCCGCCACCGTGGTCGAGACCGGCGAGGGCGTTCTTGTAGCTCATCGCCTCCGACAGCAGGAGTGCATCGGCCACCATCGCCGCCTCGTCGGCGTACGGACGCATCCGACAGCCACCCAGCGAGGGACCGAGCGCGGTGGAGTGGATCGCCACCATGGCGCGCAGCCCGCTCGCCCGGTCGTAGCCGAAGACGACCTGCTCATGCCTCTGGGAGATCACGGCCCCACGCTAGCGATGCGCGAATTCTCGCCATTGCCACCCGTGCCCCGCGGGACCTGCCAGGATGAATGAATGCGCCGTCCCCCCGTCATGATGCTCCTTGCTGCTCTCGCGGCGGCCTTGGTCGCCGGCCTCCTCACCGGTCCGGGTGTGTCTGCCGCCCCGCCTGTAACCGACCCCAAGCGCGGCACCATCACGTGGGAGGAGTGTCCGGCTGAAGGTTTCGAGGGCTTCGAGTGCGGCACCCTCACGGTGCCCCTGGACTGGGACAACCTCGCCAACCCGGCCAACGCCGAGATTGCACTCGCGGTCAAGCGCGCAACGGGGAAGAGTCGCGGCTACCTCACCTTCAACCCCGGAGGGCCGGGCGTGCCCGCTCTGGGGAGCGCATCCGCGATCTGGGGTGAGCTTCCCGGCAAGGTGCAGCGGGCCTTCGACTGGGTCGCGTGGGATCCCCGTGGCATCGGGGCGTCGCGGCCGCAACTGACCGGCTGCCTCGACGTCCAGGCCCAGGCCCGGGCGGCCGACTACCAGCTGCCCGCGACCGGACCTGTCGATTGGCAGGCATACACCGAGACCTACGTCGGCTCGATCGGTCCCGCCCTGGCGGCGTGCCTGGAGATCAACGTGGATGTCGCGCCCTACCTCGGCACCTACTACGTCATCCGCGACCTCGAGGCGATGCGTGCCGCCCTCGGTGCGCCCAAGTGGAACATCTGGGGCATGAGCTACGGCACACGCATCGGCTACCGCTATGCGCGGGAGTACCCCGACAGGGTGCGCACCCTCATCCTGGACGGCTCCTGGTCGCCCAACATGACCGTCACCACCTGGATGGGCGGCTCCACCTGGAGTTGGGCCACGGTGCAGCAGGTCTTCTCGTCGCTCTTCGGCAAGGAGATGGGTGCCCGCTTCCAGCGCGTGCTCGACGGCCTTGACGAACGCACGCTCACCGTCGAGGGCGTGGAGCTCACACGCTGGCAGATCCTGCCGGAGATCTTCACCAACATCTCCTACCAGACGTCCTACCCGCAGATCCTGGAGGTGATCACCGAGGTGGACGAGGCGCTCCGCACCGGGGACACGCGCGGGATCCTGAAGCCCCTGCGTGCGCTCGAGCGGCGCAGTGCCAGGGACCTGAGCTCGTCACTCAGCGTCTTCTACATCAACTGCCGTGACCTGGCCGACTACCCCACGGTCGATGAAATCGCACGTGCGGCAGCCACCGCCAGCAACAACCAGTCAGTCTTCGCGGGAACTGCCGCAGTGGAGAAGGGCGCCTTCTGCGCGGGCATCCCGCAGGACTTTACCTACGGCTACGAGCCCCTGACCGAGCCACTCGAACTCTCCACGCCGCCGGTCGTCATCAACTCCCTGGGCGACACGCGCACCGAGTACGTCTTCGGGCGCAACATGGCGACCTTCATGGCGGGATCGTCGATGATCACCTACGACGGCACGCAGCATGTGAGCTATCTCCAGACTCCCTCACGGTGCATTAACTCGGCCGTATCGAGCTATCTGCTCATGCGGACGCAGCCGGGCCAGCTGCTGTGTCCCTACGCACCGCTCACTCCTCGGTAGGTCATCGTGCTCCGCCGTCTTGGGGCCTGCCTCGCCGCCCTAGCGCTCGCCACCGTGCCACTCGCGACCGGCGTCACGCACGCCGCATCGCCGGCGGCCCCCGTCGACATCGAGTGGCATGCCTGCGTCGGGCTCGAGGGCTGGCGCTGCGGGACCCTGACTGTCCCGCTCGACTGGACCGATGGGCGCGACGGGCAGGCGCGCATCGAGTTCGCGGTCAAGCGCGCCGACGGCACGCGCATCGGCGCGCTGACCTTCGCCGTCGGCGACCCGGGCACCGGTGGTCTCGCCCAAGCAGCCGCCTGGCATGCGCGCCTACCCGAGGCGTTCCGGCAGGGCTTCGACATCGTTGCGTGGGATCCGCGCGGGGTCGGTGCGAGCACGCCCCGCGTGCGCAACTGCGCAAGCCCGCCACCGCAGTCGCTGCGTCTGCCCGAGACCGGCCCCATCGACTGGGCCGATGTCACCTCGCGGCAGGCGGCCAACACGCGCGCCCTGCTCGGCCCGTGCTGGCGGCATAACCAGTCCATCGCGCCCTATCTCGGATCGGCGTACGTCGTGCGCGATCTTGACGCGCTGCGCGAAGCCCTGGCCTATGACCAGTGGAGCTTCTACGGCACGGGCTACGGCACCCTGATCGGCTACCGCTACGCACGTGACTATCCCGAGCGCCTGCGGGCACTGGTGCTCGACGGCGCCTATGACCCCAACCTGACGCTGCCCGGCCAGACAGCCGGTGAGCCCGGGGCAGCCACCTACGCCCAATCGGTCTTCGGCCATGTCGCGGGTGGCATCGTGGCGGCGCGCCTCGCGCGCGTGGTCACGGCACTCGACGAGCGCACCGTGGTGATCGACGGCAAGCGGATGACGCGATGGGACATCCTGCCCGCGATCTTCGGCCCGATGGGCCATCAGGGCGCCTACTCCGACATCGTCGCCGTCATCGATACGACGCATCGCGCGCTCTTTGGCCGCGCGTCCTCGGCCGATCAGCGCCGCGCCCGGGCCATCATCGAGCGGCACGCGGCGAGCGAGCGCCAGGTGAGCCCGACGGCTGCCATCGTCACGTGCTCCGACGTACCGCAGCGAGCGACCGCGGAGCAGACGGCCTCCGCAGCCCAGGCCGCCGAGCAGAACGCCTCCCCCTTCGCGGGTCTCACGGCCGTCCGTCGCGGCACCGCGTGCAGCGGGCTTCCCGCGCGCATCGGACCGGCCAACCCGCCGCTCATCGATGACCTGACGCTGCCGATCCGGCCCCTGGTGGTCAACTCCCTCGGTGATCCGCACGCGCCGTGGGTGGGGGCTCGCGTGCTCGCGAGCTATCTCACCGGCGCATCCCTCATCACCTACAACGGCACCCAGCACGGGCTGTGGCGCAGCCTTGCCGCACCGTGCATCAATCGCCCGATCGAGCGGTATCTCCTCGACCTCACCGTGCCGACCTCGCGCACCTGCCCCGCCGCACCCGCGAGGGGCCAGTGATGAGGCGTATCGCTGCCGCGGTCCTCGCTGCGGGGATGGTCGCGACACTGGCTCCCGCGCTGCCGGTGAGCGCTGCGCCCACCCCGGCCTTTGACCCGGCATCGGCCATCACGTGGACGTCGTGCGACGACACCATGACGGCGGCGGGATTCGAGTGCGGGGCACTCGACGTGCCGGTCGACTGGGACGACCCGGCGAATCCCGATCGCGCGAGCATCGCTTTTGCGATCAAGCGCTCCACCGCATCGGATCGCATCGGTGCCTTCACCTTCAATCCCGGTGGCCCGGGAGGCTCGGGGCTCGACAGCGCTATCGCCGTCGAAGGGCTCGTCGCTGAGCCGCTCGCGGGCAGGTTCGACTTCGTCGCGTGGGATCCGCGCGGCGTAGGGCAGTCGACGCCGCAGCTCACCGGTTGCGCAGTGCCGGCGGAGGACGAGTTTCCCCAGCCACCGGTGGTCGGGCCCGTGGACTGGTCGGCGTACGTCAATGCAGAGATCGACCTCATCGAGCCCCTGCGGGCGCAGTGCTTCGACGTCAATCCACGCGTGGCGCCCTATCTCGGGACGTACTACGTCATCCGCGACCTCGACGCCCTGCGTGCTGCACTGGGCGAGGAACAGTGGACCTACTGGGGCATGAGCTATGGCACGCGCGTCGGCTTCCGCTACGCCCGGACCTTCCCCACCCGGTTGCGCGCATTCCTCCTCGACGGCTCGGTCGCGCCGAACGAGACGATGCTCACGCGCTCGGGTCAGACGGCATACAAGTACGCCAACGTCAACGCGACCTTCACCGCCGCGATGGGCGAGGGCATGGCCGCGAAGTACTCACGCGTCGTACGCACTCTGAGCGAGCGCACCGTGACCGTCGACGACACCACCTATGACCGGTGGCAGGTCTTCCCCCACATCTATCCGGCGATCGGGGCCCAGCGGTTGTATCCCCGGATCAGGGCGCTCATCGATGAGCTCAATGCTGCCATCGTGGGACAGCCGGCGAGCGCTCGTCGCATCGACCGCGCGCTCACGGCGCTGCCCGCATCCCCGCTGCCTGCCGCAGACAGCGAAGACCCGAGCCAGGCCTACCTCATCGACATGGTCAACTGCGCCGACGTGCACACGTGGCCGAGCCGTCAGCAGGTGGTGGACATCGTCCGGACCGCCACGATCGCGAGCGACTACACCGGCTCGATGGATGCCCTCGGCCGCAGCACCCATTGCTTCGGCCTGCCTCCCGACTTCGCGCCCCGCTTCACGCCCCTGGCGCGTCCGCTCAGTCTGACAACACCGCCGATCGTCATCCAGGCGTACGGCGATCCGGCAACTGCCTGGATCGGTGGTCGCCAGATGTCGAACTACTTCACCGGGGCACCCCTGGTGTCCTACACCGGCACCGCGCATGTGGCCTACCTGCGGACCCCATCGACGTGCATCAACGCCGCGACCACGCGCTACCTGCTCACACTGCGGGTGCCGCCCTCGCGCACCTGCGCCTATGTCCCGACACCCGAGTAGTCCAGCCCCTCCAAAGTCGCTCGCACGAGCGGCCCTAGCGTCGGCAGGTGATAGCCGCCCTCCTGCAGGGCGACCGTCGGCAGCTCCAGCGCCCCCAGCAACTCACCGGCACGGAAGTATCCGGACCGCGTGATCTCCAGCGGGCTCTCGGGGTCGTCTGCGGCTGCATCAACTCCCAAAGACACGACGAGTGCCGTCGCGTCGAATGCCGAGACCTGCTCGACGATCTCCATAATCGCGTCGAGCCAGGGCATGTCTCCCGTGCCCGGCGCGAGCGGCAGGTTGAGATTTGCACCCTCTCCCTCGCCGATGCCGATTTCATCGGCGAATCCCGCGTAATGCGGGAACCATCCCGCTCCCGGATCGACGTGCAGCGATGCATAGAGCACGTCGGATCGCGCGTAGAAGACGTCCTGCGTGCCGTTGCCGTGGTGCGCATCGATGTCGACGATCGCCACGCGCTCGTGCCCCGCACGCCGCAGGGCCTCGGCCGCCACCGCCGCGTTGTTGAGATAGCAGGATCCGCCGTACGCCGTGCGCGTCACGTGATGCCCGGGTGGGCGCGTGAGGCCATAGATCACGCCGTCACCCAGCTCGTCGACACACGTCAGCGCCACGTCGACGGCCCCCCGCGCCGCCTCCCACGTGCCGGGACCAATCAGCGTCATCGTGTCGTAGCCGAACATCCCCGCCGCCCCGTGCACTGCTGCCGGCTCGCGCAGCGGGAGGTCGCCGAGCAGGCCGGGCGTGGGGAAGAGGTAGGGCACGACGCGGTCCGCGCCGTACTCCCCCCACCGATCCCACACCGTGCGCAGGTGCTCGACCAGTCGCGCATCGTGCACCCGCAGCAGCACGTCGTCATCGTGCGGCAGTGCCTGCATCGTCGGCCAGTCCGCGATCGCCGCCTCGATCGCGTCGACGCGCTCGGGCACCTCGGTGCCGGGCGTGCGCATGCCGAGCCAGATCTCCGCCCCGGGCACATGGTCGCGTGCGCGCGGTGACCTGACGACGCGAATCACGGGCACAGCCTGTCACGACCTGTCAGGATCACGGGGTGCGAGTTGCGGATCTTGGCATCACGATCGGGTCGCTGCCCAGTGGACCCACCGCGAGCGTCATCGATGTCCCCGGTGTCGGTGTCGGGCATGCCACCGTCGTGTACGACGAGCCCCC
>VGBQ01000080.1 GCA_016870425.1 Actinomycetota bacterium
GGTGCGCTGCGCGACAAGCTCCGCCGCCACCGGCGTCACGGGCCCGTCCGCCGTGATGAGCACATGTGCCAGGCGCCCCTCGACCCACAGCCTTGCCTGCTCGTCGAGGTGGCCGACGTCGCCGGTGCGATGCCAGCCGCGGGGAGAGTCGGCACGGTGCTGCGTGGCCCATCGCCGGTCGTAGCGTTCCCTCATCCAGTCACACCGCACGACGATCTCCCCGGTCACGCCGACCCCTCCCGCGGGGTGAGGGTGGTGGATGAGCTGGGTGGCAGGCACTCCGGCGGCATCCAGGGGCGCGATGGCGATGTCGACTCCCGCCAGCGGGCGCCCGACGAGCACGCCGCGCCCGCTCGCGGCGCGGAGCTCGTCGAGGGTTACCTCCGTGAGGGGCAGCGCCTCGGTCATGCCGTAGGGCGTCGCGAGTGTCGCCGCGGGCAGCAGCGACGCGGCTCGCTCGAGCAGGTCGACGGGCACGGGCGCCCCCGCGACGAGCAGGAAGCGCAGCCCGGCAAGTGCCGCTCGCCGCGGCTCGTCGAGGTGATCGCCCGAATCCACGACGGCCCGCAGCGCGGTCGGCGACGCCCACGCCAGGGTGCCCCCCACCGCTGCGGTTGCGTCAGCGAGCGCCCGGGCGGTCAGGGTGCTCGCGTCGGTGAGGTCCATGTCCGGGATGGCTGAGGGGATCCCCAGAGCGGGACCGAGCACGGACCACGGCGCGAAGGCGGCGACAAGGGCGTCGCGGTCGCTGATCGAGTAGGCGTCGCGCAATGCATCGCGCAGGTGCGCCAGCCGAGCATGCGTGTAGACGACTCCCTTGGCCGGGCCGGTCGCTCCCGACGTGAAGGCCACGAGCGCGTCGGCATCCGCGGGTGGCACCGGGGGGAGATCAGACGACGCGAGATAGTCGCGCCCACGACGGGCCACCTCGGAGAGCGAGGCGTCGGCGCCGAGCACCCGTGTGGCGGGCCCGGTGCGGCCCACCAAGATCGTGACACCCGGCAGCGCCAAGGTGCGGGCCAGCCCGAGGCCTGCGGGGATGCCGATGACATGGGTGGCCTCGGCCGAGCGCAGAGCGCGTCTCATGCCCCTCACGCCCAGCCCCGAGTCGGCGACGACGACGACCGCCCCGATTCGCCACGCGGCGTAGACGCACGCAATCAGGTCGGCGCTCGGCGTGACGAGGAGGGCGACGCGATCTCCTGGACGCACCCCCATCGCCACCAGGCCGGCGGCGATCTCCCGGGTGCGTGTCGCCAGCATCGCCCAGCTCACGCGTCGGTCGGAGCGCAGGTCGGCCACCGCGACATTGAGATCCTGCAAGCGATCATCGAGGGCCTGTCCCATGGGCACGACCGTCGGGGCCACCGGCACAGGCACCCGCTCGGGCGTGAGGACCCGGTCGGCGATCCAGGCGATCACGTCGGTCGCCCATCCGGGAGCATCTTCGGTGACGAGGTGCCGAGCCTTCTCGTATCTGTGCACATCGGCGTGGGGCATGCGCGCGCGAAGATCGCGGAGGTATCGGTCGGAGAAGACCGGGTCATCCGAGCCCCAGGCCAGGAAGACCGAGGGAGCACACACCGTCCGCGATGGCATCAAGGGTCTCGGCGCTCGGATGATCCGGTGACAGCGGGATGTCAGCCACGAAGTCCCTGATGGCCCGCCTACTCGCCGCGTCGGGGTAGGGCGCGCGGAAGGCTCGGGCAGTGTCGGTGTCCATGCCGCGCGACATGGCGGTGGTGCCACGTAGGAAGGTCGTGGTCCGCCGCGTCACCGCGTCCAAGAGGGGGCGCGAGCGCGCGAGACGGATCAGGGTGGGCGCGGGTGAGCCCTCGGGCTGATGCACGGCGGTATTGGCCAGCACCACCCCGGCGAGCATGTCGCGATGGGCGAGGGCCCAGCCCAGCGAGACCGGGCCGCCCCAGTCGTGGGCGACCGTCACCACCGGGCCGGTGACTTCCATGGCCTCGGTCAGGCGCCCGAGATCCACGACGCGGTCGGCAAGGCGCCGCATGCCTGCGGGGCGATCGGAATACCCCATGCCGATCTGGTCGACGGCGATCACACGCCAGTCTGCGGGCGCCTCCGCGAGGAGTCGGCGCCAGAGGTAGGACCACGTGGGGTTGCCGTGTACGGCGAGCAGCGTCACTGCGGGATCGCCGTGCGCCGGGCGTTCGAGCACGTGCATGGCGACGCCGCCGACGTCGACGAGGCGAGACCATGCCGGGTCGAGGCCCGGGAGGTCGGGGATGCGCGCGGTCATCGTGACCCAGGTGCTACCAGGCGATTTCGATAACGCTGGCGTTGAGTCCTGAGCCGATGCCCAGGCACCCGACGCGATCTCCTTCGCGCAGGTTGTCGACCTGCTTGGCGAGCGTGAAGGGGATGGAGGCGGGGCCGATATTGCCGTAGTGCGGGAAGGTCATCGGCACGCGCGCGGGATCGATGCCCAGGGCAGAGGTGACCGCTTGGGTGTGGACGTTGGAGACCTGGTGGATGACATAGCAGTCGAGGTCGGACCAGTCGAAGGTCTCGGCGGCCTCGCGCCAGGTCTCCACAGACAACTGCAAACCCGCCTCGAGGAGGGCCCGGGAGTCGGTGCGCATCTGGGTCATGTCCCCCACGCAGATGCGATGGTGCTGCGTCGCGGCCCGCGAGACCCCTCCGATGAAGCGATGGCCCTCCGGGTGCTCCGTGGCGCGGCCAAGCACCATCGCCGCCCCGCCTGAGCCCAGGGTCAGCGAGGCAAAGTTCTCGAAGACGTCAGCCGCGGTCGTGTCGGGTCGCTGGAGGAGCTCGATCGTGCGCTCATGCAGGGCTCGCGAGCCCTCGCCATCGACGATGACGGCGTAGTCAATCTGACCAGCATCGATGAGCGTGCCCGCCAGGTGCATGCCGTTGACGAAGCCGAGGCAGGCATTGGACAGATCGAAGTTCAGGCAGCTGGCCGGCATGCCGAGTTGATGGTGCACGTCGACGGCGGCCGACGGCTCCAGGTGCGCGCGCGATACCGAGGTGTCGATGAGCAGGCCGACACGCTCGGGCTCCACTCCGGCGTCGGCCAGGGCCTTGGCCCCGGCCATCGCGGCCGCGTCAGCGAAGGTGACGTCTTCCGGCCACCAGCGACGCTCGACAATGCCCGCCAGGCCCTCCAGGAGACCCGGCCTGACATCGAGGCGGGCGTAGGTCTCGGCCAGTGCTGCATCGATCTCAGCCGAGGTCATGACGATCGGCGCTTCGGCGATGCTCACCGACAGGACAGCAGTGTCCGTGAATCGGAAGGTGGCATTACCGCTGCGTGGTCGGTCGCTCATGGGGTCCCTCCTGCGCCTCGGCAGGCGCCCAGGGGCACCAGTCTCACATGTGGGCCGCGGCCGTGCTCCCCCGGAGCCCTAGCTCTCCCGCGGGTCGCCCGACTCGCGGTCATGCATGTCGGCGAGGAACTGCTCCACCTGGGCGGCGATCTCGTCACCCGATGGCACCTGGCCACCCGGGGCAAGATCGGATGATGCGGCGGCGGGCGTCGGCGTGCCACGCAAGGCAGCCAACTGGTCGTACTGCTGCTCCAGGGCGTGGACGATGGTGACGAACTCCTCGCTGTTCTGGAGCTGTTGCGCGATCTCGCCCTCCGCCCGCGAGGCAGGGGCACGCAGGTCGTCCACGGGGATGACCAGTCCGGTGGTTGACGTGAGTACTTCGAGTGAGGTGATCGCAGCGGCGGGGTATTCAAACTGCCCCAGGTAGTGAGGGACGTGCGTGGCGATCCCGATCGCCTGCTCCCCCGCTTCGCCGAGGCGCAGTTCCAGGAGACCGCCAATGTGACCCGGCACCTGGATGTTGCCGACCAGGGAGTGAGGACTCGACACCAGCGATGGGACATTGCCGTGCACGGTGACTCCGAGCGGGCGCGTGTGCGGCGCTGGCCAGGGGATAGCCGACAGCCCGACCGTCAGCGTCGTTCCCGTGGCCCGTACGACCTCGAGCACAGAGTCGGCGAAGCGCTGCCACTGATAGTCCGGCTCGGGCCCCGACAGCAGGAGGAACGGCGTACCGGCCTGGTCGATCACCTCGTGCAGGGAGATCTGAGGCATGTCGACTGCGGCGAAGTGATCGGTCACGAAGGTGAGGACCGGGCGACGGGCGCGATAGTCCAGGACCTGATCGACGTCGAAGGTCGCCAGGAGGCGATGCTCCCGCGACTGCAGGAGGCGGGCGGCCATCGCCGTGGCCCCGCCAGCATCAAGGAAGCCCGTGAAGGCATGCACGAGCACCCGGCGGCCCTCGGTGGGCGTGGGCTCGCCGTACCAGGTCACCAGCGGTCGTTCGCTCATGATTGTCCTCCTGCTTGACAGTGTTACTCGCTTCCTTAACGCCGGCCAGCCGGGATTCCTTCCCCTATCGCCGTGACCGGCGGTGGCCACCCCCGGGGCCTGCTCGCGCACGTCGATGCCAGACTGCAGGGATCCGGGCCACCCGGGCCCCGATGACACGGAGGGACCATGCGCCACCTGCTCGCCACCGCCGCCGTCGCCTCACTCGCTGCGGCGACCCTCGCTTTTGCTCCTCCGGCAGCCGCCAAAGTCGCAATCGACATGTCCTCGGTGCGCCTGAGCGCGCCCTACGCCAAGTCCCCCACGTCGGTCACGGTCGTGGTCAAGATCACCCAGACGTCGTACGCCAACATCTCCTTGAACGTGTCGCTGGAGGGGTTCCGGGCGCTTAAGGCCTTCGCCTACGGCAAGGGGGCCTGCCCACGCTCCGTGGCACAGATCGACGGCCCGCTCACGGTCCGCGAGTGCGGATGGGAGCAGGAGGACG
Source organism: Actinomycetota bacterium (assembly GCA_016870425.1). Lineage (GTDB taxonomy): Bacteria > Actinomycetota > Actinomycetes > S36-B12 > S36-B12 > Mxb001. Next base: position 4,822 of record VGBQ01000080.1, read on the forward strand.
GAAGTGCGGTCCTGCGCCTCGCCCTGGGTGGCACGACTGCCTCGGGCAAGGTCAAGGTCACGATTGCATCCGGCGCCCTCGTCGCGCCTTCGCGGGCGGGCGAGTACTCGGTCTCTCTGTCGAGCTGGGCGTTCGACAGCGTCAAGACCCGCGTGTCGATCGCGTCCGGGCCCGTGAAGTAGGGCGAACCTAAGGCGCGCTATCGCCTGTCGGTTCCTCCGCCGGCGGTGACGTCTCTTCCGACTTCTTCGCGGCAGCCTTCTTGGAGGAAGCCTTCTTAGTCGTCGTCTTCTTGTCGGTCGCCTGCTTAGCCGTCGTCTTCTTGGCGGCCGCCTTCTTGGGGACAGCCTTCGCCGCCGGCGCCGCAGTTCCCTCCGGCGACTGTGCAGCGTCTGCCTGCTCGGTGTCCGCGAGTTCGCCAGCGGCAGCCGCGGCCGCCCCCTTGATGACCTCCGCTGTGTCAGCAGCGGCAGCCTGGGTGGCCGTCGCGGCGCTCGCTGCCGCAGCGGTAGTGGCCTCAGCGGCACCGCTCACCGCGGCACCGGCACTGGCTGCCGCGGCGGTGACCGCATCAGCGACGACCGGGGGGACGATCGGTGCGGAGTGGGCCGCATCGGATGCTCCCCGCGCAGCCTTGTCGGCGAGTTGAGCCGCCGTCGCGGCGGCTCCGGAAACGCCCGTCGCCGTGCGGTCCGCAAGGCTTGTCACGGAGTCGGCCCATGCATCGGCACGCTCGGCAACCGGATCGGTGTGGTGGTAGCGCCGCCAGGCAGCGACACCGGCTGCAGCGCCGGCAACGGCAGCGGCGACGAGGAATGCGCGGCGCATAGGACCTCCCGGGTTGGCTGACCTGACCGTAGCAGCGCCCATCCGGGGCCGCCCGGGATCAGCGACGCTTGCCCGTGAAGTAGGCGAGGAAGAGCTCCTTGGGCCCGCTGCCCGCGAGGAAGCGGTCGCGCTCGGCGGGGGGCAGCGCGAGGGCGTACTCGCACACGCGCGCCCACGCTCCCCCCACCGCCCGGGTGAGCGATCCGGCGACGGTCGCCGAGATCGCCGATGTGGCCACCTGGCCCCCCGGCACGAACTTCAGCAGGTTCGTAGCGATGTAGCGCCCCGCCATGGTCGCGCCACCGGTGAGCACGACGGCGCCGGCCGCTGCGAGCGTGCGGGAGCGATCGGCCGGCAAGCCGTAGGCAGCCGTGATCCGCGCGATCATCGTCACCTGCGTCGGAACAAGGAGGGCAGCGTCGGAGAAGGGAATGGGAGCCGCACCGACCCCGGCAGCGAGCGCAACCGACTGATTGATAATCGTCTTTGCGGCCTGTCTTTTACGCTCCCAGTCGAGGATCTGGACCGCGGTGAGCGCCGCGGTGGCCACCTCGGGCACGACGAGATAGGTGGCATCGAGCAACTCCTGCAGCCCGAAGACCGGCGACGCCGTGAAGGGATCCTCTAGTGCATTCGTCAGCAGGGCGCGCCCACCGGGCCTCAACGGCAAGCCCAGCGACTCGATGTACTGCGCGAGTTCGAGGGCTTCGGGGTGCGGCACACCGTCGCGACTGGGCACCTGGGTGATGACCATGATCACAGGCAGGCCCAGATCAGCGAGAGCTCGGACGAAGTCGCCCTGACGCTCCTCGAATCGTCGATCTGACCAGCGCACGAGGTACCACGCCGCGTGGATCTGCTGGTCGACCGGAAGGACACGCGACTCCGCGACGCGCGAGCGCAGCACCGCGAGGATCTCATCGCCCGAGGCGCCCGTCTCGAATCCCTCCGAGTCGTAGAGGCCGAGCAGTCCACCGGGGTGCCGGTAGTAGACGAGCCCGCGGGTGACGGGCTTGCCCAGGCCTGTCTCGGCCACCTGGCTGCCGAAGACGGCGTTGACCAGGGTGGACTTGCCGACTCCCGTCTTGCCGAACACCGCCAGGTTGAAGCATCCGAGGGAGGCAAACGCCTCCGCCAGTCGCTGGGCGAAGAGCGACTCCACCTCATTCTGCGCCAGATCCCCGCGCGCGGGAGGGGTGGCTTCGGGCCCGGGCTTGTCGACGCTCATGGATTCACGGTATGCCCCGAACGCCCCTGACGTCGGCCAGGTCTGTCACCCCGAACCGTGAATCGGGTGCCCCATACGGCGCGCACCCCCGGATTGAGATGACAAGGCTTCGGTCGGTCGGTCGGGTTACCGTGGTCGGATGCTCAAGGGCCTGGCGATTGCCGCGGCGGCAGTGGTGCTGCTGACGGTCGCCGCAGCAGGCGCCTTCCTCGCCTTCGGCGGCATCGACCTCCTGCGCGATCGCACCGTGGTGGTGCCTGAGGAGCTGCGCCCCGTCATCGTTGAGGCTGCGGAGCGCTGCCCGGTGGTCCCCGCTCGCGTCCTCGCCGCACAGCTGGCCTCGGAGAGCAGTTGGGATCCTCGCGCCGTGAGCCCGGCGGGCGCCACCGGCCTCGCGCAATTCATGCCCGAGGTATGGGAGCAGTACGCCGTCGACGGGGACGGTGACGGCGACACCGACATCTACGACCCGGTCGACGCGATCCACTCAGCCGCGGAGCTCAACTGCGTCAATGCCGCACTCGTCGCGGACGTCCCCGGCGACCGCCTCCGCAACATCCTCGCGGCGTACAACGCCGGCTTCAACCAGGTCGTGCGCTACGAGGGCGTTCCGCCGTTCCCCGAGACCGAGCAGTACGTCGAGCGCGTGCTCGCGCGCGCGGAGCGCATCGAGATCGGCTGACACCCGCCTCAGGAGCGGGGGTTGCCGAACATGTCCGAGTTGCCTCGTGCGTCGGCCACCAGCCCTGGCACCACGTCGGTGAGCTCGGCCGGCGACCAACGCGCGCCGTCCTTCGTCGCCACCGGGCCCTTGACCCACGGCTCGGCCACACCGATCTCGTTGCCCGTCACGGTGAAGACGCGCCCCGTCACGCCCGCCGACAGCGGCGAGCCGAGCCAGACCACGAGTGGGGAGATATTGGCCGGGTCCATGGGGTGATAACCCTGCTCATTGGCTTCGACACCGCTCATCTCCGCAAAGAGCGGCAGACCCTCCGTCATGCGCGTGAGAGCGACGGGGGCAATCGCGTTGGCGGTAACGCCGAGACGTCCGAGCTCATCCGCGAAGACGATGGTCATCGCGGCGATGCCTGCCTTGGCGGCGGCGTAGTTCGCCTGGCCGATGTTGCCGAAGATCCCGGACGGCGATGACGTCGAGATGATGCGGGCGTCGTTGATCTCGCCAGCCTTTGCCCGGGCGCGCCAATAGTCAACCGCGTGGCGCGTGACCGCGAAGGTGCCGCGCAGGTGGACGGCAATGACCGAGTCGAACTCCTCCTCGGTCATGTTGACGAACATCCGGTCGCGCAGGATCCCGGCGTTGTTGACGACGACGTCCAGGCCGCCGAACGTGTCGATGGCAGCACGCACGATGCGCTCGGCAGCGGCGTAGTCGGTGACACTGTCGGTGTTAGCGATTGCCTCGCCGCCCATCCCACGGATTTCATCGACGACCTGCTGGGCGGGGCCCACGTCGGCTCCCGCGCCGTCGACCGAGCCACCGAGGTCGTTGACGACCACCCGGGCGCCCTCCCGGGCGAAGGCCAGGGCGTGCTCACGGCCGATGCCGCGACCGCCTCCGGTGATGATGACGACGCGCCCCTCGCACATGCCCGACATGGGTCCTCCCTTTCCTCGACGGCGAGGCTAGCGATGGAGCTCGACGTGATAGGACGAGGGTGTGGCCACACCGCGCGTCCTCTTCGTCTGCACCGGCAACGCCACACGCTCGGTCATCGCCGCAGCCCTCGTCCGACGGGACCGCCCGGCGTGGACGGTCGACTCCGCCGGCACCTGGGCAATCCCGGGCCTGCCCTCCAGTCGCCGCACGCTGGCCGCACTCGAGTCCGTCGGAGTGAGCGCGCCCGGGCATCGGAGCACGACGCTCACACCCGACCACCTGGCGGCGGCCGATCTCGTGGTGGGCTTCGAGGCCGACCATGTGACACACGTGCGCCGCATGGAGCCAGCCTCCGCCGACCGCGCGGCGACACTGCCCCGCCTGCTGCTCCCCGACTGGCCAGGGGCGGACCTCGCCTCGGAGGATCCGCGCGCCTGGACCGAGGTGAATGATCCGGCCGGAGGCGACGTCGACGACTTCGTGCGCTGCGCGCGTGACATCGATGCCCAGATCGCCCAGTTGCTCCCGCGCCTCGATACGTGGACGCAGTAGCCACTCAGTCAGGGAGTACGCCGAGGTCCGCGAGCGCAGCGATCCGAGCCGAGTCGACGCCCCAGTCGGCCAGCGCGCCGCGATCCGATGCCCTCACCCTCCCCGGCTCCCCCGCGGGGGTGAGGGAGAAGCGCGGCGCGGGGGCCGCCTGCATGACGCCATCAACCTCGACGAAGGTTCCCCGCTGCGCAAGGTGCGGATGCTGCGGTGCCTCGGCCATCGTGAGCACGGGCGCCACACAAGCGTCGCTGCCGTCGGCCAGCGCGGCCCACTCGTCACGCGTGCGCGTGCCGACTACCTCGGCGAAGCGCTGACGCAGCACGGGCCAACCCTCCAGGTCGAACTGCCCCGGGAGGTCCTCGCCGTCGAGCCCGGCCAGGCGCAGCCATTCGGCGTAGAACTGCGGCTCGAGGCAACCGATGGCGATCCACTTGCCATCACGGGTGCGGTAGGCGTCGTAGAAGGGCGTGCCCGAGTCGAGCAGGTTGACCCCGGCTTCCTCGCGCCACATGCCGGTCGCCGACATCGAGTGGAAGAGCGACATGAGCAAGGCGGCGCCATCGACCATCGCGGCATCCACGACCTGCCCCTGGCCCGTGCGCTCGGCGTGCCAGAGCGCGGCGAGCACGCCCACGAGCAGGAGCATGGCGCCGCCGCCGTAGTCGCCCACCAGGTTGAGCGGCGGCGTTGGCGGCTGATCACGCCGCGCGATGTGCGCGAGCACTCCCGCGACGGCGATGTAGTCGAGGTCGTGGCCCGCCGTGCGTGCCCACGGCCCCTCCTGGCCCCAGCCGGTCATGCGCCCTAAGACCAGGGACGGCCGACGCGCCAGGCAGGCATCGGGCGACAGGCCGAGTCGCTCCATGACACCGGGGCGGAATCCCTCGATGAGGACATGCGACTGCGCGACGAGGTCGAACACGAGTTCGCGACCCGCGTCGGCGCGTACGTCGACGACGACGCCCGCGCGTCCGCGTCGCGTGATGTCGCGCATCGGATCGCCCAGCATCAGCCCCGGTCGCGGCGACTCGATGCGGATCCCTTCAGCCCCGAGGTCGGCGAGGACCATGGCTGCGAAGGGCGCGGGGCCGATGCCCGCCATCTCGACGAATCTCATGCCGGCCAGCGGCCCGCTCACTTGATCACCACCATGACCTGGGTGTTGAAGACGGCGAGCCGGCCATCGGGAGTCCACAGCTCCCGCGTCTCGGTGGCATAGCCCTCGCGGCGCGCGACGAGGCGGCCGCGGTGCAGCAGCGGCGCTGCGGGATCGATAGTCGCGGGGTCCACCAGCAGGCTCGCGGCGAAGGTGAGCGTCGCCATCGGCCGCGGCTCACTCAGTGTGACCAGAGTCGCCGGCCACAGCGCATCGACCATGCCGAGCGCGAGCGCAGCATCGACGGGCTCGGGCTCCGGCATGCGCACCCAGCACACGACGTCCTCGGTGCGCCCCTGGTAGGGCAGGCCGGCGAGCGGGCGGAACTCCAGCTGCTGGGTGAACTCGGGTGCGAGCGGAGGGGCGAGCGGCACGGCAGCCACGTCGGTCCACGGCGGTGATGCCGGCGGCGTGAGTCGCGCGTCT
>VGBQ01000081.1 GCA_016870425.1 Actinomycetota bacterium
CGCCGACAACTCCGGCGCGCATGTGGGGATCAGCGGACCAACGGTGCAGGTCGTCGCCGTACTCCTTGAGAAGGACCGGACGCGTCTTGCCCTCCCACTCCCCCGCGTAGGTCTCGCGCAGGCCCTTGTCAAGGACAGGGGCGATGCCGGTGAGTTCGACAAGGGGCGCGGCGGTCTGCTGAGTGCGGAGGAGGTCGGAGCAGATGATCGCCGACGGCGGCAGGCTCGCAAGCATCGCTGCGGCACGGCGTGCCTGGATAAGACCGAGATCGTCGAGCGCGATATCGGTCTGGCCCTGGAAGCGCTGTTCGGCATTCCACGAGGTGCGGCCGTGACGCCAGATGGCAATGCGCCGCATCAGCGGGAGGTGTCGATGTCGAGGGGGATCGTGGGGCAGTCCTTCCAGAGCCGCTCGAGCGCGTAGTGAATGCGCTCCTCGGCGATCTGGACGTGGATGACGACGTCGCCGTAGTCCAGGAGGACCCAGCGGCTCTCCTTCTCTCCCTCGCGACGGATGGGCTTGGCCCCCTCGCGCAGGAGGCGCTCCTCGATCGCGTCGACGACCGCGCGCACCTGGCGGTCATTGGCCGCGGTGCACAGCAGGAAGACGTCACTGATGACGAGGTACTCGCTGACGTCGATCGCCACAATGTCCGTGGCAAGCTTGTCTGCGGCAGCCTCGGCTGCGATCTGGGCCATGGCCATGGCCTCGTCGGTGGCGGGCACTCTCGTCACGTCCTCACAACTCGGGAGACCCTCAGCCTGTCATCCCGCTGCCGTCGGGTGTGATCCGGGCATCAGGGAAGAGTGACTGCACCAGTGCCTCAGCGTCGGGCGCCGACACCGACGCGGGCCGCGTGCCACCACGGATGATCTCCACGGGCAGCACCTCGATGCGCAGTCTGCCGAAGCCCACGTCGGAGCGCACAGTCATGAGGAAGGGCACTAACTCCTCCGTCGGCACCGTGGACTGCGCCAGTGACCCCAGGCTCGTGAGCAACTGCCGCATCTGCTCCTCGGTGCGCGGCATGCGGTCCACAACGTCGACAAAGAGCCCGAGGAAGCGATCGATCCGCTGGTCCTCGAGCTCGCCGGGCACGCGGAGTACGGCGTAATCAGCTGCGGCAATGCCGTCCATCTTCACCCACCCCGGACCCAAGACCCGACGCTGGCCGCCGTCGCCGATCGCGGGCAGGAGAATCGGCCGGTCGAGCTCGACCCAGACTCCGTCCACCGCATCCACAAGACCGGCGAAGGCGAGCCGATCAAGGGTGAGGCCGGCATCGATCCGCAATCCCAGGGCCCCCTCGATGCCGGCGATCCCTGCGAGTGTGTCCGGTGACTGCGGGGTCAGCCCGAGCGTGACGCTGTCATCACCCTCGGGCACCAGCAAGCTGGCCGGCACGGCGAGCATCACTGTCAGAGGGTCGTCCCCTGGAGGCTCGATGCCGAGGACGATGTCGGCGACGGCGTAGCCCTGATCGTCCATGACCTGCAGCAGGAGGGTCTGCTCGACCTGCTGCGCCGTGGGCTGCGGATCGGGAGACGGCACCCCTTCGGACCGAACGATTGCCACAAACCCCAGACCCAGGACGATGACCAGGGCCCCCACAGCGACGAGGGTGACTCGCCGAGCCACGCTCATCCGGCGTACAACCCCACCTTGGCGATGTAGGCCTCGACACCGGGCGTGACGAGATAGCGAATGGGCTCGCCCCGTGCGACGCGCGCGCGAATGTCGCTGGAGGAGATCGCCAGGGCGGGGATTTCCAGGAGGGTGACGCGCCCGGGTGCCAGGCCAGGGTCGGCGAGGACGTGGCCGGGGCGAGTGACGCCCACGAGGTGTGCCAATCGGAGCACCTCGTCAGGCTCACGCCAGGACAGGATCTCTCCAAGCGCGTCGGCGCCGGTGATGAAGTGGAAGTCGTGGTCCTCGCCGCACTCGGTGCGGATATCACGCAACGTGTCAACGGTGTACGTCGGTCCGTCCCGGTCGACATCGACCCTTGAGACGCTGAAGCGGTCGTCGGCCGCCGTGGCGATGACGGTCATCAGATAGCGATCCTCGGGGGCGGACACGTGCCGGTCCGACTTCTGCCAGGGCTGCCCGGTGGGGACGAATACGACGCGATCGAGGGCGAATCGGTGGGCGACCTCGGAGGCGGCGACGAGGTGGCCGATGTGGATCGGATCGAAGGTGCCGCCCATCACCCCGACACGCATGGCACTCCCGGGGGCGGTCGTCAGCGGTCGACGTTGATGAGCATCGTGACCAGGAGCAGTCCGACCAGGACGGCTAGCGCCACGCCCCCGAAGACGTAGGGGGAGATCACAGCGCCCTCGGCGCCCTCGGCTGAAGCCACGATGGCGGTCAACGGACTCATGTGACTCCTCCCTCGGGGCTTGCGCCCCACCGTGTCGGGCCTGCGCCCGTATGCCTACCCAGCCTAGCGTCCCCGGCACCCCACACCGCTTGCCGACTGGTCAGTTGTCGGGGGGCCTCATGAGGAGCCAGCATCCGACAACTGACCGCTCGGCGCTGAGGCGGGGGATCCCCACCGGGCTGACCGCTCGGCGCTGAAGCGGGGGATCCCCACCGGGCTGACCGCTCGGCGCTGAAGCGGGGGATCCCCAGGGCACGTGGCCCGGGGATTTCCCCAGGGCACCTCACCCTCCAGCGCACAGGGAATTTCGCCGCTCAACATGCGCAGATGCACACTCTCAGCATTGCGTTGACCAGTAGGTCGAGCTACGACGAGTTCCGCAACGGCGACTGGTGGGCACCCACGCGCGGGGTGCGACTGCCACGGAGCGAGGACAGCCTCGTCGCACGCTGCTCCGCGCTGCTTGCCGTTCGGCCCGGCACCGTGATCTGCAGGTGCACGGCGGCATCGGTATGGGGATGCGCCGTTGCTCCCCCCTCCTGTCCCATCCACGCCGTGCTGCCCGCGACATCACCCGGACTCCGCCGCGACGGATGCCGCCGGATACGGCGTGATCTTCACCCAGGGGATGTCACTGAGCATCAGGGCTTGGCCATCACCACCCCCGAGCGCACCCTCGTGGATATCGCCGAAGACGTCCCACTCCCCCTCGTGGTCGCGTTCGGCGACCACATCCTGCGCCAGCTACTCACCACGCAAGGCGCCATCGCCGAGTGCCTGGCCCGATCACGGGGCCGGCGGGGTGTGAGGCGCGCTCGCCAGGCCGTGGACCTCCTTGACCCCAGGGCCGAATCCCCTCCGGAGAGCGTATTGCGGGTGACTCTCGTCTCTGCTGGCCTCCCTGCACCCACTCCCCAGGTCGTCATCCGATCGGCGAATGGAGACTTCCTCGCCCGGGGCGATCTCGTCTACGAGGATGAACGCATCGTCATCGAGTACGACGGGGAGCACCACCTCACACCCGAGCAGCAGGCAAAGGACGCCGACAGACGCCATCTCTTGGCCCTGGACGGCTGGCTCGTCGTGACCATTACCCGGCGAGACCTGCGAGACCCACGCCGTGCCATCCGCAAGGTGGACGGGGCTCTGCGCCAACGCCGTGCATGAGGGTGACCCTCCACTTTCCTCGCCGAGTGGTCACCTGTCGGGACGGCCCATGAGGAGCCAGCATCCGACAACTGACCGCTCGGCGCTGAAGTGGGGCCTAGCCCCGCACGTGACCGTCGCCCACCACCACGTACGTCGTGGTCGTGAGCTCGGGCAGACCCATCGGTCCGCGCGCGTGCAACTTCTGGGTGGAGATCCCGATCTCAGCACCGAAGCCGAACTCTCCGCCGTCGGTGAAGCGCGTGGACGCATTGACCATGACGGCGGCGGCATCAACGCCGGAGATGAACGCCTGGGCCGCGGACTGGGAATCAGTGACGATGAGCTCGGTGTGCCCGGACGACCAGCGCCGGATGTGCGCCAGCGCGTCGTCGAGGCTGTCGACGATCCCGGCGGCGATATCGAGGGAGTAGTACTCCGCAGCCCAGTCCTCGTCGGTGACCGGAGAGCTGGACGTGCCCGCAGCCGCGGCGTGGGCGAGCATGCCTTCGTCCCCGTGGACCGTCACGCCGGCCTCGAGCAGGGCCGACATCGCAGCCGGCAGGAAGCGATCGGCGATGGCTCGGTGGACCAGCAGCGTCTCGGCCGCATTGCACACACTCACGCGCTGGGCCTTGGAGTTGAGAAGGAGCCGCACGGCCATGTCGACGTCGGCATGCTCATCGACGTACACATGGCAGTTGCCCACCCCAGTCTCGATGACGGGCACGGTCGATCCCTCGACCACGCTGCGGATGAGACCCTCTCCCCCGCGGGGGATGAGTACGTCGACCAGTCCGCGAGCGGTCATGAGGTGCTTGACGGACTCGTGGGAAGTGCCCGGCACCAGCTGGACAGCATCGACCGGCAGGCCACTGCTCGCCAGCGCCCCTCGCAGCACGTCGACGAGCACCTGATTGGTCGCGTGCGCCGACGACGAACCCCGAAGCAGCGCGGCATTGCCGCTCTTGAGGCACAGCCCTGCGGCATCCACCGTCACATTGGGGCGCGCTTCGTAGATGATGCCGACGACGCCGAGGGGGACGCGGATCTGGCGCACCTGCAGGCCGTTGGGCAGGGTGTAGCCACGCACGACATCGCCCACGGGGTCGGGGAGGTCAGCGACCTGCTCGAGCGCCGTCGCAATCGCATCGATCCGCGGGGCATCGAGGGTGAGTCGGTCGATGAGCGCCGGGTCGGTGCCGGCCTCGCGCGCCCGCTCGGTGTCACTGACATTGACCTCGACGATGCGGGGGGTCTGGTCGCGCAAGGCCGCAGCGCAGGCACGCAGGGCCGCATCCTTGCGCTCGCGCGTCACACCGCGCAGGACTGCGGCGGCGTCGCGTGCGCGCTGAGCGCAGGCCAGGATCTCGGAGCGGTCGTCGGTCACGCCCCTAGGGTACGGCGATTACAGGGGTGAGACGCCCCCGGCGGCAATCAGGCCCGGGCCGTGGCCCAGGTGACGCCCGCGCCGGTGGAAGGTCTCCCGGTCGATGACCTCCACCCCCACAACCTCCCAGTCCGGCAGGTCGGCCGAGGTGCGGTGCTCGCCCCACAGGCTCACGGCTAGGTCAAGGACCGACTGGGCGTCCGGGCCCTCCTCCCAGTAGCGGACCTCGGCACGATCGGGTGCATAGCGTCCCGACAGGAGGAAGGGGTGTTCATGTGACAGCCGCTCGAGCCCGGCGCGGATCGTCTGCGAATCGACGACCTCACCGGCGACCGTGACGGTCACGAACCACAGTGAGGTGGGCGCCTCGGAGTGAGAGATGGCCATCTGCGCCTCCTCCCGTCGACATCAGTCGCGCGGCGCTCCGTCGAAGACGACGATGTCATCGCGGTGGATGACCTCCCGCTCGTACTCCGGACCCCGCTCTCGAGCCAGATCCCGTGTCGACCTGCCCAGGAGCCCGGGGAGTTCCGCTGAGTCGTAGTTGACCAGCCCGCGGGCGATCGTGTGGCCGTTTTGGTCCAGAAGGTCGACCGGGTCGCCCGCCGTGAACTCCCCTTCCACTTGCGTCACACCAGCGGGCAGGAGAGAGGCGCGCCGGCCGACGACAGCCTTCACGGCACCGGCGTCCAGGTGCAGGCGCCCCTGGGGCGTGCTCGCATGGCCGAGCCAGAGCAGACGCGTGGGGGTACGCCGACCCGTCGGCACGAAGACGGTGCCGGCCTCATCGCCCGCCAGTGCTTCACGGGCGGCGGACGCGTGTGCCAGCACCACCGGGATGCCGGCAGCCGTCGCGATCCGCGCCGCCTCGACCTTCGTGGCCATGCCGCCCAGGCCCACCCCGGATCCGACTCCGCCGATGGCGACGTCAGACAACTCGGCCATGTCCGTCACCTCGGGGATGAGTCGCGCGTCGCCCTTGCCCGGAGGCCCGTCGTAGAGACCGTCGACATCCGACAGCAGCACGAGAGCATCGGCGTGCACGAGGTGGGCGACCAACGCGGCAAGACGATCGTTGTCTCCCAGGCGGATCTCATCGGTCGCCACGGTGTCGTTTTCGTTGACGATTGGCACCACGCCCATCTCAGCGAGCCTGTCCAGCGTGCGCTGCGCATTGCGATAGTGCGAGCGCCGCGTCATGTCGTCCGCGGTCAGCAAGACCTGGCCCACCGTGATGCCACGGGCCGCGAACGCCGCCGAGTAGTGCGCGAGAAGCACTCCCTGGCCGACGCTCGCGGAGGCCTGCTGGGTGGCGAGGTCCCGGGGACGGTGGCTGAGTCCCAGCATGGGGAAGCCGGTCGCGATCGCGCCGCTCGACACCAGGATCACCTGACTTCCCTGGGCGATCCGGTCAGCGACGACACCGACCAACTGCGTGACACGCGCGGCGTCGATCCCTCCGCCCGGCTTGGTGAGCGAGGAGGACCCCACCTTCAGGACCGTGCGCTGCGCCTGGGCGATCGAGCGGCGCGCAGCCCGGGCGCTCACCAGTCCTCCAGGCGCCTGTCGGTGCCGCGTGGCCCCCGCGCCGCGGCATCCCCGGCGCCGATCGTGGGCTCCCAGTCGAACACCACCGCATCGTCGCCGGGACCGATGACGACGGTGCTGCCGGGGGCGGCGCCCTCGGCGAGGAGACGCTCCTCGACCCCGAGCCGCGCGAGGCGGTCAGCGAGGTAGCCGACAGCTTCCTCGTTGGCGAAGTCGGTCTGGCGCACCCAGCGCTCGGGCCGCGCCCCGGTGACGCGATAGATGGTCTCGCCCGTCTCGGGATGGGCCTGACGCCGCACCTCGAAGCCCGCATCATCGACCGCGGGCGGGGTGATGATGATGCGAGGTGGAGTGACCTCAGCCGTTGCCACCCGATGCTCCTTGACGAGAGCGGCCATCGCGAAGGACAACTCGCGCAATCCCTCGCGACTCACCGCGGAGACCTCGAAGGCCGGCAGACCGCGCTCGGCGAGCAGCGGCGCCACCATGTCGGCGACCAGTCGACCATCGGGCAGGTCGATCTTGTTGAGGGCGACGAGACGGGGCCGGTCGGCGAGCCCGCCGTAGGCGGCGAGCTCGGCTTCGATGACATCGAGGTCGGCCAGGGGCTCTCGGTCCGCCTCGAGGGAGGCGGCATCGATTACGTGCACGATCACCGAGCAGCGCTCGATATGGCGCAGGAACTCCAGGCCTAGTCCCCGTCCCTCACTTGCCCCCGGGATGAGGCCCGGCACGTCGGCGATCGTGTAGGTCACATCACCTGCTGTCACGACTCCGAGGTTGGGCACCAGCGTCGTGAAGGGATAGTCCGCGATCTTCGGTCGCGCCTGCGACAGCGCCGCGATAAGGCTCGACTTGCCCGCACTCGGATAGCCGACGAGGGCGACGTCAGCCACGGACTTGAGTTCGAGCACGACGTCGCGATGTTCCCCTGGCTCACCCTTGAGCGCGAAGCCCGGCGCCTTGCGCCGCGGGGAGGCGAGAGCAGCGTTGCCGAGCCCTCCGCGTCCCCCACGGGCCAGGACATACGTGGAACCGCCGCCGGTGAGATCCGCGAGGATGTCCCCGTCGGCGCCCAGCACCACCGTGCCGTCAGGCACCGGGAGGATCACGTCATCACCATCGGCGCCATTGCGATGTGACCCCTGGCCGGGGCGACCGTTGGTCGCCCGCTGATGAGGCCGGTGGTGGAAGCCAATGAGGGTGGTGACGCTGGGGTCGACCACGAGGACGACATTGCCGCCGCGGCCGCCATTGCCGCCATCGGGGCCGCCCAGGGGCTTGAACTTCTCGCGGTGCACCGACGCGCAACCGTGACCGCCGTCTCCGGCAGAAGCGTGAAGATCGACCCGGTCGACGAAGGTGGTCATCGCACAGGTCCCCAGTCATACGCGGTCGAGAGACCGCGAAGCGTCAGGCGTCGACGACGATGTTGACGACGCGGCGTCCGCGGAACGTGCCGAATTCCACGCGGCCCTGGCTCAGGGCAAAGAGGGTGTCATCCTTGCCGCGCCCGACGTTGGACCCGGGGTGGAAGTGAGTGCCGCGCTGCCGCACGATGATCTCGCCGGCGTTGACGAGCTGGCCGCCGAAGCGCTTGACGCCCAGTCGCTGGGCGTTGGAGTCACGACCGTTCTTCGAGCTGGATGCGCCCTTCTTATGAGCCATGGGTCACGCCTTCGCCTTCGTGATGTCGGTGACCTTGACGCGCGTGAGGTCCTGACGGTGACCCTGACGGCGCCGGTAGCCGGTCTTGTTCTTGTAGCGCAGGATACGAATCTTGGGGCCACGCTCGTGACCCACGACCTCAGCCTGGACCGAGATGCCAGCCAGCTTGGCGGGGTCGGTGGTGACCGCGCCGTCATCGACGACCATGAGAGCAGGAAGGGTGACGGTGGCACCGGGCTCGGCATCGACGCGATCCATGACGACGACGTCGCCGACGGCGACCTTCTCCTGCCGGCCTCCGGCGCGGACGATGGCGTACACGTGGTGCTCCTCAAGGTGATCGGCCCAGACGGGCCGGTGGGCGCCGCAGCGCCGAGGGGAAAGGCTACCCGACCGGGCAGGCGAGGGGCCAATCCGGGGCAGCCCCCGAGGGGGCCTCAGGCCTCGACCGCCTCAGGCTCCGCAGCGATCTCTACGTCCTCGGCCGCCTCGCCCAGGGACTTGGCGATGACGTCGGCGGGGTCCACCCCCTTGCCCTTGCGCTTGCCTGCCTTGGCAATGACGGGCTTGGCCTCGGCCTCGGGCAGGTGCAGGGAGACGTGATGGCCCCGCCCTCCGCAGGAATCGCAGGTGGTCGAGAAGACCTCGAGAAGACCCTGGCCGATGCGCTTGCGCGTCATCTGGACCAGGCCCAGGGAGGTGACCTCGGCGACCTGGTGCTTGGTGCGATCCCGGCCCAGGCACTCGACGAGGCGGCGCAGCACGAGGTCACGGTTGGACTCCAGGACCATGTCGATGAAGTCGATCACGATGATGCCGCCGACGTCACGCAGGCGCAGCTGGCGCACGATCTCCTCGGCAGCCTCGAGGTTGTTCTTGGTGACGGTCTCCTCGAGGTTGCCGCCCTGGCCGACGAACTTACCGGTGTTGACATCGATGACCGTCATCGCCTCGGTGCGGTCGATCACGAGTGAGCCGCCCGACGGCAGCCACACCTTGCGGTCGAGCGCCTTGGTGAGCTGCTCTTCGACGCGGTACGCCGCGAACACATCCTTGGTGTCGGTCCACGTCTCAACGCGTTCGGCGAGGTCAGGTGCATCGGAGTCGACGTACACACGGACGTCCTTGGCGACGTCAGCTCCGGACACCACGAGCTTGGCGAAGTCCTCATTGAAGACGTCCCGGATCACCTTGACGGCGAGGTCGGGCTCAGCGCTCAACTGCGCGGGCGGCTGCGCCTTGGCGGCCGCTGACTCAATCTCTTCCCACTGAGCGCGTAGGCGCTCGACATCGCGCGTGAGCTCCTCTTCGCTGGCTCCCTCAGCAGCCGTGCGCACGATGACACCCGCGCCCTCGGGCATGACCTTCTTGAGGATGGACTTCAAGCGGGTGCGCTCGGTGTCCGGCAACTTGCGCGAGATGCCCGTCATTGAGCCATCGGGCACGAAGACCAGATAGCGGCCCGGGAGCGAGATCTGGCTCGTGAGGCGGGCGCCCTTCTGGCCGATGGGGTCCTTGGTGACCTGCACGAGGACAGGGTCTCCGGACTTCAGTGCCATCTCGATACGCCGAGGCTGGCCCTCGAGACCGGCGGCATCCCAGTTGACCTCACCGGCGTAGAGCACGGCATTGCGGCCGCGGCCGATATCGACGAACGCCGCCTCCATGGACGGCAGCACATTTTGCACGCGGCCGAGGTAGACATTGCCCACCATCGAGTTGGAGCTGCCGCGGTCGACGTAGTGCTCGACGAGCACTCCGTCCTCGAGGACCGCGATTTGGGTGCGCCCCGCTGTCTGGCGCACGACCATGACGCGCTCGACAGACTCCCGGCGCGCGAGGAACTCCGCCTCCGTGAGGATCGGCGCGCGCCGTCTGCCCGCATCACGACCTTCGCGGCGGCGCTGGCGCTTGGCCTCCAATCGCACGGAGCCCTTCAGTGCGGTTGCCTCATCTGAGCGCGAGCGGGGCTCGCGAACATGCACCGTGGTGCGCTCGGGGTCATCGGGGTCACCACCGGCATCCTGGCCACGGCGCCGACGGCGACGTCGACGTCGAGTGGACGAGCCGCGACCCTCATCGTCATCGGAATCCGATGGCGCGTCGGACTCCGGCCCGGTGTCGGAAGTAGTGTCCGGCGCGTCAGCATCACCGGGACGTCGGCCGCGGCCACCACGGCGGCGGCGGCGGCGTGAACCTGCCTCGTCGCCCTCGGACGACTCGTCACGACCCGCAGCGTCGCTGGCTGAGGGGGAACGCCGGGAGCTGGCCTTGGTGGCAGCGACTGGGTCCGGCGCCTGGAACAGCGGCGTGGTGACGGCGGCCTTCTTCGCGGCCACCTTCTTCGCCGGCTTGTCCTCAGCAGCCTTCTTCGCGGCCGCCTTCTTCGCCGGCTTGTCCTCAGCCGCCTTCTTCACGGCCGCCTTCTTCGCCGGCTTGTCCTCAGCCGCCTTCTTCACGGCCGCCTTCTTCGCCGGCTTGTCCTCCGCCGCCTT
>VGBQ01000082.1 GCA_016870425.1 Actinomycetota bacterium
GACTTCGGTCGCACAGAGGTCCGCAACTTCCTCGTGGCCAATGCGGTCTACTGGTGCGAGGAGTTCCACGTCGATGGCCTCCGCGTCGATGCTGTGGCTTCCATGCTCTACCTCGACTACTCGCGCGAGCCCGGCCAGTGGAGCCCCAACGCCTTCGGCGGCCGCGAGAATCTCGATGCCGTGGCCTTCCTCCAGGAGATGAACGCCACCGTCTACAAGCGCGTGCCCGGCGTCGTCACCATCGCCGAGGAGTCCACCGCGTGGCCCGGTGTCACCCGGCCCACCTACCTGGGTGGCCTCGGCTTCGGCCTCAAGTGGAACATGGGCTGGATGCACGACTCACTGGGCTACATGCAGCGCGAGGCGGTGCATCGGCAGTACCACCACAACGAGATGACCTTCTCGATGATGTACGCGTACAGCGAGCACTTCGTGCTGCCGCTCTCGCACGATGAGGTGGTCCATGGCAAGGCCTCGCTCATCGGCAAGATGCCCGGGGATCGCTGGCAGGAGCTGGCCAACCTGCGCGCCTACCTGGGCTACATGTGGGCTCACCCGGGCCGCAAACTGCTCTTCATGGGCGCCGAGTTTGCGCAGTCCTCGGAGTGGAATGCCGATGCAGGCCTGGAGTGGTGGCTCATGCAATTCGATGAGCACGCAGGAGTCGCGAGGGCCGTACGCGACATCAATGCGGCGTACCGCGCGACCCCGGCTCTGTGGCAGAGGGATGACGACCCTGCCGGCTTCGAGTGGATCGACGCCAACGACGCCGAGTCCAACGTCTTCAGTTGGATTCGCTGGGATGACGAGGGCCGACCCCTGGTCAGCCTGTCGAACATGTCGGCACTCCCCCGCGAGGGCTACCTCATGGGCATGCCCACGAGCGGGGTGTGGCACGAGATCCTCAACACCGACGCGCTCGAGTACGGCGGTAGCGGTGTGGGCAATCTCGGGGCCGTGACCGCGATCAGCGAGCCCTGGCACGGCCGACAGGCGAGCGCTCGCGTGACACTGCCGCCCCTGGCCACGATCTGGCTCCGCCCCGCCTAACCCCCTCAACCCAGCCCCGTTCTTCTTACCGGTGTGGTCGCTAAGTCGCGGTCTGTAGCGACCACACCGGTAAGAAGAACGTCGGGCACTGATCATGCGGCGCGTCGAAATGCGGCGAGGATCCTCCTCATGACCACCCAGGGGTCACTGGCGAGCTCGTCCCAAGTCCAACGAACGACGACCCAGCCTGCTTCCTCCAAGGCACGTTGGCGGGCGAGCTCGCGCCGCTTGGCCTCACGAACCTGCGCTGGCGAGTCGCCGTACTTAGTCAGCCCGTCCGCTTCCCCGATCACCTTTATCTCTGGCCAGCAGAAGTCCACTCGATAGTCGATGCCGTCCGAGCCGGTGATCACCTGCTGGGTCAAGGGGGCCGGGAGACCGTACGCGATCATGTGCCCGCGAGACCAAGATTCGAGCGGTGACTCGGCGAGAGGGTCGACGTAGGGCATGGCTGCATCGACCGCCCGGATCCCGGTGCAGTGCCAAAAGCGCGGACGCATGCCCTCAATCAGCGAAATCGCGCCACCGGTGTTGAGCGCGCCGGCTCTCCTCGTGGCGGCATCGAGCAAGACGAGCGCTTCAGGAATGGGCAGGGACTGAGGCCTTGTACGACGCCCCGGTCGCATGCCCATCCGCACCGCATCGATGGCCGAATGCAGCACCGACGTCACCTTGATGCCCTGGACCATGGTGACGTCCTGGGGCCAGTCAGAGCACGGGCGAAGGATCGCACCGGTGCTGATGCGACCGCACCTCGCCACGTCGTCCGCGTGAATGAGGATCTCCACACCGTGGCGATCGTCATTCCAGCCACGCGGCTTCACGAAGGGGACCTCGTGGAGCATGAGACCCGCCCTGCCGGTCACGGCCGCCCGGGCGCTGTCGAGTCCGGCGACGGCCCGGCGAATCGGGACCAGATCCGGCCACGCATCAGGGTCGGCCGGCGCTACGGCGTAGACGTCTCGGCGCAGCCGGACGACCATGCCACGCTCCCAGGCCGCACGCAGTCTGCCGCGTGAAACGCCGGCGTCCTGAGCCTGGGCTAGACCAAACGACGAATCGCCAAATGCTCGCCGGAGTTCGCCCGCGGTGAGTGCGGTCTGCATTCGGCCCAAATTCTCCACGAGGTCACAATGCAACGATTGACGAGTCAGCACCGGAGGCTATCCACAGCCCCCGCCCCCCGTTGTTCTTACCGGTGTGGTTGCCAAGAGACCCCGGTTAGCGACCACACCGGTAAGAACAACGACACGGCTAAAAGAGGGCGGACGCTAGCGCCACGCGCGCCGGCGCGACCGCTGGGTCGTCACCGGCGATGGCAAAGAGCCCGATGAGGCGCTCGCGGGCACGATCCCGCTCATCCCCCGACGTGGCCTTGACCTCGGCGATGAGCGCGGCGAAGGCCGTCGGCCAGTCTCCGGCCGCAGCAGCCACGTCTGCGTCGCGCAGCGCGCCCGTCTCGTCGCCGCGCTCGAGTCGCACCTGCAACTCACACAGGGCGACCCCGGCTTGCGCATCGGCATCACCGGGCGTCGCCGCAAGCACGGCCCGATAGGCATCCGCCGCTGCGGCCCAGTCACCGGCTTCGATCGCGTCGTACGCGGCGACGAACCGTGGATCAACCGGCGGTTCCTCGTCGGCTTCCACCTCCGGCTCCGACGACGCCGGGGTCGCTCCTGCGACCGTGCCGTTGATGCCGTTCTCGGCCGCCACGCGCAGCAACTCGTCGATGTAGGCCCGCACCTGAGGCTCGGGCAGAGCCCCCTGAAACAGCGGAAGGGGCTGTCCGCTGATGACGGCGAAGACGCTCGGGATCGACTGCACCTGGAAGGCCGCGGCGATCTGCTGCTCGGCATCGACATCGACCTTGGCGAGCACGAATCGGCCGGCATACTCCGCCGCCAGCGTCTCGAGAATCGGCGAGAGCGTCTTGCAGGGACCGCACCAGGAGGCCCAGAGGTCGAGCACGACCGGCACGGTCTGACTCTGCATGATGACGTCGCGCTCGAAGGTCTGCGTGGTCACGTCGACGACGACCCCCGCGGGTGCGCCCGACATGGCGGACTGGCGGCGCTGCTCCGCCTCGCGCTGGGTCGCCAGGGCGCCGAGATCCACGGCGCCACGGAGGGGCAGGGACGACTGGCTCACGGGGTGATCCTCCCATCCCCGATCACTGCCCCGGGATCAGCCCTTCGGCCGCGGCGAAGGAGCTGAGGCGACCGTCGGCGACCGCGTCGACGATCTCCGGCGAGAGTCGCTCAGCGATCTGCGACCGGGATCGCCCCACGGCTAGGGCAAGCACCTCGGCTGCCGCCCGCGCCCGGCGCCGCTGCCAGCCCCGCTCGCCCTCGTCGAGCCACGCACGTCGCTGGTCGAGCGCGGCCATGAGATCGGCTACTTCCCCCCGCGCGGCGACGGACGTCACGACGAGCGGCGCCCACCCGTCAACGGGGCCGCCCAGACGCAGCATCTGGCGCACATCGCGCGCCGTCGCCTCGGCCCCCTCGCGATCGGCCTTGTTGACACACACGATGTCAGCCACCTCGAGGATCCCCGCCTTGGCTGCTTGTACGCCGTCGCCCATCCCGGGAGCGAGGAGCACCACGGTGGCATCGGCGGTCGCGGCGACGTCTACCTCGGATTGGCCGACCCCCACGGTCTCGATGAGCACCACCTCGAAGCCGGCGGCCTCGAGCACGCGCACGGCCTGCGGGGTCGCCGCCGCCATGCCGCCTAGGTGGCCGCGCGATGCCATCGACCGGATGAAGACGTCGGGGTCGGTGGCGTGCTCCTGCATGCGGATGCGGTCGCCCAACAGCGCTCCCCCCGTGAAGGGCGAACTCGGGTCGATGGCGAGCACCCCGACGCGCCTACCGCGTGCACGGTAGGCGCCCACGAGCGCGGACGTGACAGTGGACTTGCCGACACCCGGCGAGCCCGTGAGGCCAACGACGTACGCCGGCGACCGGGGAGGCAGGGCGGCGAGAGCTTCCGGCAGTTCGGGAGCGCCGTCCTCTACCCACGAGATGAGTCGGGCGACGGCACGGGCCTCACGCGCTGCGACGCGCGCGACAATCTCGTCCGTCTCCATCAGGCGCCCGGCCCCGTCAGGAACTCGGCACGCTGAGGATCAGCGCATCACCCTGACCGCCACCGCCGCACAGCGCAGCTGCGCCAATGCCACCGCCCCGTCGGCGCAACTCGAGCGCGAGGTGCAAGGCGATGCGCGCACCAGACATGCCCACCGGGTGGCCGAGGGCGATGGCACCGCCGTCGACGTTGACGATGTCTTCGTCTACCCCTAGGGCACGCGTCGACACGATTCCGACGGCCGCGAAGGCCTCGTTGATCTCGATCAGGTCGAGGTCGGAGACAGCGATCCCCTGCTTCTCGCAGGCGCGCTTGATGGCATTGGCCGGCTGCTCGTGCAACGACGCATCTGGTCCGGCCACCACTCCATGAGCCCCGACCTCGGCAAGCCATGGAAGGCCGAGCTCCTGCGCCTTGGCCTTGCTCATCACGACGACGGCGGCCGCGCCGTCGGAGATCTGCGACGCCGACCCTGCGGTGATGGTGCCGTCCTTGGCGAAGGCGGGGCGGAGTCCGGCCAGGCTCTCGACCGTGGTGTCGGCGCGGATGCCTTCGTCCTGCGAGAAGAGGATGGGATCGCCCTTACGCTGCGGGATCGGCACCGCGACGATCTCCTCGTCGAAGATTCCGTTGGCAGCAGCCTTGGCGGCGAGCTGGTGCGAGCGCGCGGCGAACGCGTCCTGGTCCTCGCGGGTCAGGCCGTGCCGGGCGTTGTATCGCTCAGTGGACTCGCCCATCGCGCAGTCATCGAATGCGCAGGTGAGCGCGTCGTAGGCCATCGAGTCCACGGCCTTCCAGTCGCCGTACTTCACGCCTTCGCGCGATCCCATGAGCAGGTGCGGCGCATTGGTCATCGACTCCATGCCACCGGCGACGATGATGTCGAACTCGCCGGCGCGGATCAGCTGGTCTGCCAGTGCGATCGCGTCAAGGCCGGACAGGCACACCTTGTTGATGGTCAGGGCCGGCACGTCCATCCCGATGCCCGCCTTGACGGCGGCCTGGCGGGCGGTGATCTGGCCCGTGCCCGCCTGCAGAACCTGGCCCATGATCACGTAGTCGACCTGCTCGGGAGCAACGCCGGCGCGCTCCAGCGCGCCCTTGATGGCGAAGCCGCCGAGGTCGGCGGCCGAGAAGCCCTTCAGGGAGCCGAGAAGCCGACCCATGGGGGTGCGGGCGCCGGCGACGATGACAGACATGGGACCTCCGAGGGGCACGGGGCGGGAGCCTTTGCCACGATGGGGCCACCCTAGCGAGGAGGCACCATGGGCAGTCCGCAGGCCGCACTCGGCCCGATCATCACCCGGATCGACCACGTGGGCATCGCCGTGGCCGACCTCGACGAGGCGGTCGCGTTCTACGCCAGCGCCTTCGGCCTCGCGGTCGTGCACGAGGAGATCAACGAGGAGCAGGGCGTCCGCGAGGCCATGCTGGCGGTCGGCGACTCCGGCTCCTGCATCCAGCTCCTCGCGCCGCTCTCGTCTGACTCGCCCATCGGGAAGTTCCTCGAGCGGAGCGGGCCGGGGATCCAGCAGATCGCCTACGGCGTCGACGACGTCGAGGTGGCCGCCGATCGACTGCGTGCGGCCGGGGTGCGCATGCTGTACGACGCCCCGAAGACCGGGACGGCGGGCTCCCTTGTGAACTTCGCCCATCCCAAGGACTGCGGCGGGGTCCTCATCGAACTCGTTCAGGCGGGCCCAGCTCACTGACCGTGAGGAGCCGCGGGGTACCACGCGTGGCGAGGACCCCTGTGGGCTCCTGTGACGCTTCCCCAGGGAGCCGCACCTGCCAGCGCCCACGCCCGTTGACAGGCACCATGTGATCATTATGCTGATCACATGGTGAGGACATCCGGCTATCCGCCGCATGTGAATCGCTACTTCGACCGAGAGGCCTTTGGCCGGGAACTTCGTGGACAGCGGGAATCGCTAGGGCTGTCCACAAGGGACGTTGCAGGTCGAGCACAGGTGTCTCAGTCGTACGTGGTCGCACTCGAAGGATCCCGCTCGTCGCGCGATGAGCGGGGCCCGAGCCCCACCGTCGATGTCGTGCTGCGACTTGCTGCTGCCCTTCAACTTGAACCCACGGCGCTGGTTGCTCGCGCAGTCCGCGAAAGCGGTCCGCACATCTTGTGCGTCGCTGAGGACAGCGCAGAGTCGCTCTTGACATCGCTCTTCGCCACCATCGACGACGTCGATACCTGGGTGACAGCCGGTGAGCGCTGCGACCCGATGGGCCGCCATGAGCACCTATCGCTCCATGCCGGCCATGCGTCGGCTTTCGACGCCCAGGCAGTCGCCCTGGCCATTGAAGAGGAGCTACTCGGGCTTGGCACGACGATTGAGGGTCGGCGTCTTGCCATGGTCTTCTCCGAGTCTGAATCCATTCTTACGGAGGCGACCGACGCGATTCTTGCGATCGAGCACGACTGGTCACGCATGGTCAGCAATGCTGTGTGGACGGCGGGCGCTCATCCCGCCTGGAACGTCTGCGTCTACGAACTTGCCGCCATTCAGCAGATGACCGATCCGCTGGGCGCCTGTCTCGACCTCATACGCACACATGACGCCGTATGGACCGCCCGTGGCGACGCTCTCGAGACACAGGACGGCGGCCAATTTCGGCTACTGCAACACCTGCGACCCGCTGGCATGGCTCGCCGTCAATGGCACGAGCAGTGCGAGAGGGCGTTGGCGCACCAATCCGCGTAATGATCAAGAGGAGAGAGTCATGAGCGCTTCGATTCACTCGGATACAAAGGACACGATACGTGTAGGGGCCCGGCGATTCGAGCAATCCCCCTACTACGACTTCTATGCAAATGACGACACAGTGCTCGGCGTGGTGGCTGGTCGGTACTACACCGTCTTCAACGGCGAAGACCCTCTTGAGACCTATTGGACACTCCGACGCAAGGTGGTGCTGTACGACGTGCCGGAGAAGCCCTGGCAGATCGAGGGCCCCGACGTGGTTCCATTTCTGGAGCGAGTGTTCGCACGGCGCATTGGCAATCTTCCCGAGGGGCGAGGCCGCTATGCCATCGCCTGCGCACCGAACGGCGGCACGTTCATGGACGGCATCCTGTTCAACCTCAGCAAGAACCGCTACTGGTACGTGCAGCCTGACGGCTGGCTCGAGTCGTGGCTAGTGGCGTTGAGCGAAGGGTTCGACGTGCACGTAAGCGACCCGAGATCCCGCGTGCTCCAGATTCAAGGGCCTTCAGCGCTGAATGTGATGACTGACCTGACGGCTGGGGCTATCGATGAATCGATGAAATACTTCCAGTCCGGTTTCTACGACATCGGCGGCCAGCGGCTCTACGTGTCTCGGACCGGTTGGACCGGGGAACTGGGATTCGAGATCTATTCCGAGGGAGGATCGACGGACCATGCCAGCCTGTGGGCCGACATCATGTCCGCGGGAAACCCTCATGGCATGGTCTACGGCAGCATGGCGTCGATGGAGACGCGGCGCATAGAGGCCGGAATCCTTGACAACCTTACGGACTTTGACCTGACCATGAACCCTTTCGAGGCCGGCCTCGGTGCCTTCATCGACCTTGACAAGGAAGGTTTCATCGGACGACCCGCCCTCCTCACGGCGAACCGCCGGCCCTTGTTGCTTGGGATCACCTGCGCGCGCGCGGTCCCCGAATATCTCGGGACGGTGCTTGACGACGAAACGCCCGTGGGCCGCGTCACCGCTGCTGCTTGGTCACCGACCCTCGGGTGTGGCATCGCCTATGTGCGCTTCGGATCGACGTCCGATTGGGTCGGCCGAACCTTGACGGTTTCCACGGAGGAGGGCGGCCAAGAATCGTGCACCGTGGTGACCCTGCCCTTCTTCGATCGAGAGAAGCGGATTCCTCGGGGCCTTCCCGAATCGGCTCCCTAGAGCCCGCCTCTGCCCTCCGTCCCACTAGCATGAACGAACGTTAACCCCGGGAGCGGACATGGATCAGATTCGCGACGCCATCGTGTCGGGCAGTGCCGCGCCCGGTGACTTCGCGTCGATGCCGATTCCTGAGTCCTATCGAGCGCTGACCGTGCACAAGGACGAGCAGGAGATGTTCGCTGGCATGGCCGCGAGCGACAAGGACCCGCGACGCGCCTTGCACGTCGACCATGTTGCGCTGCCCGCACTCGGTCCCGGCGAGGCACTCATTGCGGTGATGGCCAGCTCCATCAACTACAACACCGTGTGGACCTCGATCTTCGAGCCCGTGTCGACGTTCGGCTTCCTCGAGAGGTACGGCCGCACCAACGCGATGGCCAAACGCCATGACCTGCCGTACCACGTCATCGGCTCCGATGCCTCGGGCGTGGTGCTGCGCGTGGGTCCGGGTGTCAATGCCTGGAAGCCAGGCGACGAGGTCGTGGCCCACTGCCTCTCAGTCGAGCTCGAGAGCCCGTTGGGTCATAACGACACGATGCTGGACCCCGAGCAGCGCATCTGGGGCTTCGAGACCAACTTCGGAGGCCTCGCCGAGATCGCGCTGGTGAAGTCCAACCAGCTCCTGCCCAAGCCGGCCCATCTCACCTGGGAGGAGGCCGCGGCGCCCGGACTGGTCAACTCCACCGCGTACCGCCAGCTCGTCTCTCGCAATGGCGCGGGCATGAAGCAAGGCGACATCGTGCTCATTTGGGGCGCGACGGGCGGCCTGGGCTCCTATGCCACGCAATACGCCATCAATGGCGGTGCCATCCCCGTCTGCGTCGTGTCGAGCGAGGACAAGGCCGACCTCTGCCGGGCGATGGGCGCCGAACTCATCATCGACCGCAAGGCTGAGGGCTACCGCTTCTGGAAGGACGAGCACACCCAAGATCCCAAGGAGTGGCAGCGCCTGGGCAAGCGTATCCGCGAGCTCACGGGCGGCGAGGATGTCGACATCGTCTTCGAGCACCCCGGGCGCGAGACCTTCGGAGCGAGCGTCTACGTCACGCGCAAGGGCGGCACGATCACCACCTGCGCATCCACCTCTGGCTTCATGCATGAGTACGACAACCGCTACCTGTGGATGAACCTCAAGAGCATCGTCGGCTCGCACTTCGCGAACTACCGCGAGGCCTACGAGGCGAATCGCCTCATCTCGCGCGGGCTCATCCACCCCACCCTCTCCCAGACCTTCCCCCTGCAGGAAGCCGGACAGGCCACCTACGAGGTCCACCGCAATGCCCACCAGGGCAAGGTGGGCGTGCTCTGCCTCGCACCCGAGGAGGGCCTCGGGGTCCGTGACGGGGAGATGCGCAAGCGACTGCTCCCTGAGATCACGCGTTTCGCCGGGGCTTGAGGTCCAGGGCCTGCGTACGATGACCGGGGCGCGCAGGAGGCCGCCCCGCAGCGACGCGGAAGGGGCGACGACGGTGGCCACAGGCCAGATCACCGACCGCCAGCCCTGGCACCTCGACCGCGGTCGCCGGGCCGGGGAGATGGGCTACCTGCCCGGTCTCGACGGTGTCCGCGCGCTGGCTGTCCTAGGAGTCCTGCTCTACCACGGTGACCTCACCTGGATGCGCGGTGGCTTCCTGGGCGTCGATGTCTTCTTCGTGCTCTCCGGCTTCCTGATCACGACCCTGATCGTCGAGGAGTATTCGCGTTCCGGCCGCATCGACTTCAAGCGGTTCTACCTCGCTCGCGCGCGCCGACTGCTACCAGCACTGCTGCTGATGCTGGTCATCGTCGGCATGCTGGCGGCGTTCGTCTACCGCGAATCCGCCGCCACCTTCCGTGCTGACGCCCTCGCGTCCCTGTTCTACGTCACCAACTGGTGGTTCATCTTCTCCGATGCGTCGTACTTCGAAGCGATCGGCAGGCCCCCCTTCCTCCAGCACCTGTGGTCGCTCGCAGTCGAGGAGCAGTTCTACCTGCTGTGGCCGGCGCTGGTGCTCATCCTGCTGCGGTGGCGTGGACGCCGCGCGGTCTTCTACGTCGCCCTTGGCGCCGCGTTGGCGTCCACTCTCTGGATGGCGTTCCTCGCCATCAGCAACGGCTACCCGCAGGAGGCCGACCCCAGTCGTGCCTACTTCGGCTCCGACAGCCACATCATGGGCTTGCTTCTGGGTGCCGCGCTCGCCATGGTCTGGCGCCCCGGGCGGCTGTCCACGCGACTGACTGCCGGTGCCAAGGCCGTCATCACCGCCATTGGAATCTTGGCCCTGCTCGGCGTCGCATACTTCTTCCTCTTCGTCGGCGAGTACTCCAACTTCCTCTACCGCGGCGGATTCCTCGTCCTGTCAGCGATCGTGTGCGTGCTCATCGCAGCGGCGAGCCACCCCGGTGCACCCTTCGGACGCATGATCGGCTCGCAGCCGTGGAGATACATCGGCCAGCGCTCCTACGGGCTATACCTCTACCACTGGCCCATCTACGTGATCACCCGTCCCGAGCTCGACATCCCTCTCGACGGGCCGGCGTTGCTCGCCCTGCGGCTCGGCCTCACCTTCGCGGTCGCGGAACTGTCCTACCGCTACGTCGAGATTCCCA
>VGBQ01000083.1 GCA_016870425.1 Actinomycetota bacterium
CCCGTCCTTGCCCTCGACACTGCGACAGCCCTGACCACGGTCGCGATCGTGTCGTCGTCGGGTGGCGTGCTCGCGGAGGGATCCCATCTTGATGGACGTCGTCACGCAGAGGCCCTCCCGCAACTCGTGCGCGAGGCGCTGGCCTCAGCGGGCACCGCCCCCGCGGAACTGGATCTGGTCGCCGTGGGCGTGGGCCCAGGCCCCTTCACCGGCATGCGTGTGGGCATTTCATTTGCTCGTGCAACCGCGCATGCCCTGGGCATCCCGGCGGTGGGAGTCATGACCCTCGATGTGATGGCACACGGTCGACAGGACCGCGACGGCGGACCGCTGACTGTCGTCACGCGCTCGCGGCGCGTCGAGGTGGCGTGGGCGGCGTACGTCGGCTCGCCGGAGGAGCCCCTCCGTCGTATTGCCGGTCCGCTCATCCAGCCGGACCCGGGCTTCCCTCGCGACGGACTCGTCATCGGCGATGTGGATGGCGTGGATGAGATCGTGCGACCGGACGCGGCGGCGCTCGGTCGCTTCGTGCTTGACCGGATTGCGGCGGGCGAGCCTTTGCCGGGTGACCGGGAGTGGCCCGAGGATCCCTCGGATGGCTCCGGAGCTCCGACGGCCGCACTCTTCGCTGACCTGTCCGCGAAGGATCGCTGGCTCCTGCCCGCACTGCCGCTCTATCTGCGTCGACCCGACGCGGTGCCGGCATGAGTGCGCCCGCCGTGCGCCGCATGCGCTGGTGGGACATCCCCGCGGTCATGACGATCGAGGAGTCCGTCTTTCCGTCGACGGCCTGGACTCCCGCGCAGTTCTGGTCGGAGCTGGCACAGGATGATCGGGCCTACTTCGTCACGGAGGTCGACGGACGTGTCGTCGCGTACGGCGGAGTCATGGTGCGACCGCCCACCGCGGACATCCAGACCATCGCCGTGGAGCCCGAGCATCACGGCCGTGGCATCGCCCGAGACCTGCTCGCGCGCCTGCTGACGGCCGCGGAGACGGGTCGCTGCACCGAGGTCCTCCTGGAGGTGCGCGCCGACAATGCCCAAGCCATCGCGCTCTACGACGCCGCCGGCTTCACCGTGATCGCCCGTCGCTCGGCCTACTACGGACCGGGCGAGGACGCCCTCATCATGCGCAGGAGGGGCTCATGAGCCACGAGCCCCTGGTGCTGGGGATCGAGACCTCGTGCGACGAGACCGGCGTCGCGCTGGTCCGCGGACGCACTTTGCTGGCGGATGCCGTCGCATCCAGCGTCGACGAGCAGGCGCGCTTCGGCGGAGTCGTCCCCGAGGTTGCCAGTCGCGCTCACCTCGAGGCCTTCGACGCCACGCTCGACCGAGCGACAGCCGAAGCCGGCGTCTCCCTCGCCGATGTCGACGCCATCGCGGTCACCTCCGGCCCCGGACTCGTCGGCGCACTCCTTGTCGGCGTCAGTGCCGCGGAGGGCCTTGCACTCGCGCTTGAGCGCCCGGTCTACGGCGTCAACCACCTCGCCGCGCACGTCGCGGTCGATCGTCTCGTCCACGGCGACCTCCCTGAGCCCGCCATCGCGCTCCTCGTGTCGGGTGGGCACACGTCGCTCCTGCGGATCGACGACGTGACTTTGGACGTCACGCCGCTCGGTGAGACCCTTGATGATGCTGCGGGCGAGGCCTTTGACAAGGTGGCGCGGCTACTCGGGCTACCCTTCCCCGGCGGTCCGCACATTGATCGCATCGCCACCGACGGTGACGCATCGGCTATCGACTTCCCGCGGGGTCTCATGTCGCACGATGCCGAGCACCGTCTGGACTTCTCCTTCTCAGGTCTGAAGACCGCCGTCGTGCGCTGGCTGAAGGCACAGGCTGAATCAGGCGAAGCGATCCCGACCGCCGACGTCGCCGCGGCATTCCAGGAAGCCGTGGTCGATGTGCTGGTGAGCAAGGCGCTGGCGGCGTGCGCGGACGAGGGGATCAGCACGCTGGTCGTGGGCGGTGGAGTCGCGGCCAACTCGCGGTTGCGCTCCGTGCTTAGTGAGCGGGCGACACGCCTGGATGTGAGAATCCCCCCTGCGCGTCTCTGCACGGACAACGGCGCCATGGTGGCGGCCCTGGGCGCCGCCCTCGTGGAGCGTGGTCGGCCGCCGTCCAGCCCGGGGATCGGCGCGGATTCCTCGCTGCCTGTGACCTGGGTGACAGCACGACGAAGCGGGCTTCCCGGCCCGGCCCCGGGTATCTTCTAGGAGTGAGCGACTCACGGCGACCATCCGCGGGCACGCGCCCGGGCCGGCGTCGGTCCTCCGGGCTGCTGCCGGGCATCGCTGTCGCCGTGGCTTTCCTGGCGGCAGGCTTCGCCGGTTTCGCTGTCGGCTCCCTCACCGGGGCCCCCGAACAAGCATCGGCCGAGGAGTCTTCCGCGGCCCCGTCGCCGTCGTCACCCTCGTCCGCGCAAGTCACCGCCCCGAGCTCGCCCGCTCCGCTGCCTCTGCCCGCCGACGACTCCTACGTCGCCGCCCTCGAGGACCCTCTCCAGGACGGCAGCGAGACCCTGGCTGAGGGTCAGTCGGGCCGCAGCGAGACGAATCTCGCGAACTCCGATGTGGAGATCCTCAACTGGGTTGAGACCGACGATTCTGTCTTCTTCATCACGATCGACGATGGTCTCGTCGCTTCACCCGCCGTGCGCGATCTGATCGAGCGCTATCGGATCCCCGTCACCGCCTTCCTCACCGAGTACGCCGTGCGCAATGACACGGACTACTACGAGACGGTGACGGCGTACGGCGGCTCGGTGCAAAACCACACGATGGTGCACGGAGCACTCAACGATCCGGCGACCGACGTCGAGTGGGAGATCTGCGAGACACAGGATCGCTTCGAGGAGCAGTTCGGCTACCGCCCCTGGATGCTGCGCCCACCCTATGGGGCTGGACCGGACGACCCAGACGTGTTGAAGTACGCCGAGCAGTGCGGCATCAATCGCATCGTGCTGTGGAACGTTGTCGTCACTGACGACAACCAGGTGGAGTACTGGGATCCGCCGATTCGAGCCGGTGACATCGTCCTGCTCCACTGGGTCGATGGCCTGGAGGTCGGCCTGGAGAAGATCCTCGAGCTCGGGCGGGCCCAGGGACTCACCCCCGCTGCCCTCGAGGACTACATCTGAGCACCGTCGACGACTTCTGGACCGGCCCCACCCTCCCCATCGATGGCGGTCTCGCCACGGAGTTGGAGCGGCGCGGTCACGATCTGGGCGACTCCCTGTGGTCCGCGCGGATCCTGGCCGATCAGCCCGACGAGATCCGTGGCGTCCATCGGGCCTACCTCGATGCGGGTGCCCGCGTCGTGGTCACCGCGAGCTACCAGGTGTCGCGCGAGGGCTTCGTCGCCGCCGGCCGCACCGCGGCCCAGGCCGACGAGGCTCTCGCCATGTCCATCGAGCTCGCGCGCGACACTGTCGCCGATCGAGATGCGCTCGTCGCTGCGAGTGTGGGGCCGTACGGCGCCATCCTCCACGACGGCAGCGAATACCGGGGGCGCTACGGGGTGAGCCACGACAGGCTCGTTCATTTCCATGGCGAGCGACTGGCGGTGATGGTGGCCGCACGGCCCGATCTGCTCGCTATCGAGACGATCCCCGATCTCGACGAGGTCAGCGCCATCGTCGAGGTGCTGGCCGACTTCTCCGATGTGCCCGCGTGGCTCACCATGAGCTGCGCGGACGGCGCGCACACGTCCGCGGGACAACGGATCGAGGACCTCGTCGCACTTGTGGCGGACACCCCGTCGATCCGTGCCGTGGGTGTCAACTGCACGGCACCGGAGCACGTCGAGTCGCTGCTGCAGAGCCTGAGTGAGGCGGGTGCATCGGCGCTCGTGGCCTACCCCAACTCGGGACGTGCATGGTCGCCCACCGCCGGGTGGTCCGGTGAGGGCACCGATGTGGGCGGGGACCTGGTCGCCCAATGGCGCCGGGTGCCCGGGATGGCACTTATCGGAGGATGCTGCGGGGTCGGTCCGGAAGCGATCGCGGCCATCGCGGGCTCCCTGCGCGACTAGTCCGTCGCTCGCTCCACGGCGAAGGCCCGGCCCTGGCCGGTGATCACGATCGTGACGTACGCGCCACCGGCCGGGCGGTGCCCCACTCGCCGATCCCATGCCGATGCCGACACGTGTGCATCGACGGTCTTCCATGTCACCGGCCCGCGCCCGCGCAGCCATGCGCGCAGTTCGCGCGCACCGTAGGGGACCTCCTCGACGAGGTGCCAGGTGCGCGCGAGGAGTGACGACGCAGCGACGTCGGCGGTGAGCCAGCCACCGCCGTCGAGACGCTCGGCTCCGAGATCTTCCGCGAGATCCGCGAGGAGTCCTGCGCGCGCGACACCGGGACTGGGTTCGAGGAGGAGTGGGCATGCCTGTGTCGTGCTCGGTCCCGCTCGGCCTGCCTCAGACGCCGGTGCCTGCAGTGATTCAGCCCGGTCCGCCACCACGGCGGTAGCTCGCCTTGCCCCGGTCCCCAGAGCGCCCAGCCAGACGCATGCCTCGACCGTCTCGCCGTCGTGGTCGATCCACTCGACGTCGGCTCCCTCGGGTGCCTGACGCGGGTCGAATCCCGGGGCCACCTTGGCCAGGACCGGCAGGCCTTCGGAGAGGGAGAGCACCCAGGGCCACGGCGGAGACCAGTAGGCGGGATCGGTCGTGGCGCGGCTGCGGCCCCCGTCGATGCGCCGCGGAGCACCGGGCACGCGTCGCGCGGGATCGACGTACGCCGCGGCGCACCGAGCGAGGAGGGATGTGTCGAGTGCGAGGGCGTCACCGTGCAGCACACGCACCTGCGCGCCGCAAGCAGCGAGATTGACCTCGGCGGCGTCGGCGCGCCACGCGTCGGACTCGATCGCGATCACCTGGAGCCCTGTCTCGGCGAGTGCGCGCGCGTCGACTCCGAGGCCGCAACCGATGTCGGCCACGGTCATGTCGCTGATCGGACGGTCATCGCGCAGGAGCCCGGCCAGGCGCGTCGCGCGGTAGCGGGCGACGTCCCTGCGCGTGGCCTGCTGGAGGGCCTCCTCCTCCAGCACCATGTCCTCAGCCCAGGGCCCGAGCCGGTCGCTGGCGCGTCGCCGGAGCCGCAACTGTGTGGCCAGGGCGGAGATGAGGGCGGGGGCGACTTCCGGGTGTGACCGCCGCAGGGCCGAGAGGGCTCCCGGGTCCGCCGTGTCCGCCAGGGCGGCGATCTCCCGACCGAGGGCCTGAGCCTCGGCGGTGACTAGGTCACGGGGCCGCGGCTGACTCACCCGGGGAGGCTAGCGCCGCCTTCGGCTTCGGGGACTGGTCGCCGGAGAGGAGTGCGTGATCTGGCACTCGGTTTGACGGAGTGCTAATGCTCCCCCTACAGTGGTGCCTGGCACTCACGCCGGGAGACTGCTAGACCGGGGGAGTGCTACCGGGTCGAACCGGCACCGCGACGACGGGTCGACCACCTCACATCAACTCAACCCGGAGGACATCACCGTGTCGGTCTCCATCAAGCCGCTCGAGGATCGCATCCTCGTCCAGACCCTCGACGCCGAGCAGACGACCGCGTCCGGTCTCGTCATCCCCGACACCGCAAAGGAGAAGCCCCAGGAGGGCAAGGTCCTTGCGGTGGGTCCGGGTCGCTTCGACGAGGACGGCGACAAGCGAATCCCGCTCGATATCAAGGTGGGCGACGTCGTCATCTACTCGAAGTACGGCGGCACCGAGGTCAAGTACAACAACGAGGAGTACCTCATCCTCTCGGCCCGCGACGTGCTCGCGGTCGTCGAGAAGTAGAAGAACTCAAGGCCCGGCGAGTCGGCAGAGCCGCCTCTGAAGGGCCACCCGACGTGCGGCGCCGGGTCGGGGATTCGACCCAGACCCGGCGCGCACGCAGGGGCTAAGCCCCCACAAGCAGATGACATCCCGCAGACGAAACCCTGCACACTGAGTAGAAGGACCTTCCATGGCCAAGATCCTCGAGTTCGACGAGTCCGCGCGGCGCAGCCTTGAGCGCGGCGTCAATCAGCTCGCCGACACCGTCAAGGTGACCCTGGGCCCGCGTGGCCGCAACGTCGTCATCGACAAGAAGTGGGGCTCGCCCACGATCACCAACGATGGCGTGACCATCGCTCGCGAGATCGAGCTCGAGGACCCCTACGAGAATCTCGGTGCGCAGCTCGTCAAGGAGGTCGCCACCAAGACCAACGACATCGCCGGTGACGGCACCACCACCGCGACGGTCCTCGCCCAAGCCATGGTCAAGGAGGGCCTGCGACAGGTCGCGGCTGGCGCCAATCCCATGTCCCTGAAGAAGGGCATCGACGCTGCTGTCACGGCCATGAATGACGCGCTCGACTCCGCTGCCCGAGAGGTGCAGGGCCGCGAGGAGATCGCTCAGGTGGCCACCATCTCCTCCCAGGATGCCGAGGTGGGCTCGCTCATCGCCGATGCCTTTGACAAGGTCGGCAAGGACGGCGTCATCTCCGTCGAGGAGTCCAGCGTCGCCGAGATGGGGCTGGAGTTCACCGAGGGCATGCAGTTCGACAAGGGCTACATCTCCCCGTACTTCGTCACAGATGCCGAGCGCATGGAGGCTGTCCTCGACGACCCTGGCATCTTGCTCGTCCAGGGCAAGGTCTCGAGCGTCTCCGAGCTGCTCCCCGTGCTCGAGAAGGCCTCGCAGACGGGCAAGCCCCTGCTCATCATCGCCGAGGACGTCGAAGGCGAGGCTCTCTCCACGCTCGTCGTCAACCGGATCCGAGGCACCTTCGCGTCCTGCGCCGTCAAGGCCCCCGCCTTTGGTGACCGCCGCAAGGCGATCCTGCAGGACATCGCGATCCTCACCGGCGCGCAGGTCGTCGCCCCCGAGGTCGGCCTCAAACTCGATCAGGTCGGCCTCGAGGTGCTCGGTCACGCCCGCCGCGTCGTCGTCTCCAAGGACGACACCACCATCGTCGACGGGGGCGGTGACAAGCAGGCTGTCGCGGACCGCATCTCGCAGATCCGCCAGGAGATCGAGCGCACCGACTCCGATTGGGATCGCGAGAAGCTCCAGGAGCGGCTCGCCAAGCTGTCGGGAGGTGTCGTGGTCATCAAGGTGGGTGCGCACACCGAGGTCGAGCTCAAGGAAAAGAAGCACCGTGTCGAGGATGCCGTGTCCGCGACGCGCGCGGCCATCGACGAGGGCATTGTCGCGGGCGGTGGCACCGCGCTTGTGCACGCGAGCAAGTCGCTCGACGGCGAACTGGGCTTCTCGGGAGACCAGGCCACGGGCGTGGCCGTCGTGGCCAAGGCTGCCGTGGAGCCGATGCGCTGGATCGCTGAGAACGCCGGCGAGCAGGGCTACGTCGTCGTGAGCAAGGTCGCTGACCTTCCGGTGGGACAGGGCCTGAACGCCGCCACCGGCGTCTATGAGGACCTTGTCGCCGCTGGTGTCATCGATCCCGTCAAGGTCACGAAGTCCGCCCTGTCCAACGCGGCGTCCATCGCCGGCATGCTCCTCACGACCGAGGCGCTTGTCGTGGACAAGCCCGAGGATGAGGAGCCCGCGGGTCATGGCCACGGCCACGGCCACCACGGTCACAGCCACTAAAGCGACTCGGCCGAGGTCTAGCCTCGGAACATGTCACTAGGGCGGGGGTCCGCGCAGCGCGCGGACCCCCGCCCTAGTGGTGTCACCCTCTGGGGGCCACTGCTCACCCTCTGGGTGGTGTGGGGGACGACGTACATCGGCACGGCCGCGATGGTCCAGTCGATCCCGCCCCTGCTGGGCGCAGGATCGCGCTACCTCGTGGGGGCGCTGCCGCTCGCCGTGATCGTCGTCGTGGCGCGTGGACCGCGGGCCTTCCATCTCACTAGGCGCCAGGCGGCATCAACGCTCGTCATGGGCATCGGCATCATCGGCATCTGGGGAGCGATCGTGCCCCTGTCGCTGCAGCACATCCCCGGGGGCATCGCCGCTCTCGTCGCGGCCAGCGTGCCCGTCTGGGTGGTGCTGCTGCGGGCTCTGGCCCGCGAGCGCATCGGCGGTCGCACGATCATGGGGATCGTCCTGGGCATCGGGGGAGTTGCGGCCATGATGCTGCCCGGGGGCATTGCTCCCGTCGGTGGGACGACACCCGAGGGCGTGCTCTTCTGGTCGCTGGCGATGGTCGCGGCCAGCGTCTCCTGGGCCTTCTTCTCCTGGCGATCGTCGTCGCTGGACCTCCCGCAGGACACCGGCGTGCTCACGGTCTACCAGCTCGTGTGGTGCGGACTGGCGATCATGCTCGTCGGGCTGCTCGCTGGTGAGAGGGTCGACGTGGCTGCATACTCCGCGAGCAGCATGGGTGGATGGTTGTGGCTCGTCCTGGCCTCAGCCATCGGCTACGCGTCCTACACCTTCCTCATCGCGCGAGCCCCGCTGTCGCTCGTCTCGACCTTCGCCTTTGTCAATCCAGCCGTGGCCGTCTTCCTGGGCTGGCTGCTGCTGGGCGAGCCGCTGTCGCGGAGCGTCGTGATCGGGCTCGTCGTTGTGCTGGCAGGCACCGCCCTGGTGGTGCTGGGCGAGTCCTCGCGGCCGCCGCCTGCCGAGCCATGACGCACTGTGAGTCACGGCCTCCGCCCTTAATCGACGCTAACAGCATCGCTTAGCGTCGATTAAGGGCGGACAGCGAGAGGGACACATCAAAAAGCCCCACCCGGATCGCGGGTGGGGCCTCTTGAGACTGGGTGCCGGGACGCGTCCTCAGACGGCGGTCGCCAGGCGTCGGCGCTGCTGCTGGTAGATCGTCTCGCGATCGTCCTCGCTCATGCCGCCCCACACTCCGTAGGGCTCGCGCACGGCAAGTGCGTGAGACGCGCACTGGGCGAGCACGGGGCATGTGGCGCAGACCGCCTTGGCGGCCCGCTCCCGCGCCTCCCGAGCGGGCCCACGCTCGCCCTCGGGATGGAAGAACGTGTCCGGGTCCTCGCCGCGGCACGCCCCGTCAAGCTGCCAGTCCCAGATGTCTGCGTTCGGTCCGGGGAGCCGAGAGATATCTGCCATTGCGTTTGCCTCCTGCCCGTAGGGGGATAACAAGACCCTAGCAATCGCGCCGTAAGTTGGTCAAGGGGTTCAGTTGAACAATTTTCGACTCGTTTTCGGCCCATGGGTGAGCTGGGCCGAATCCCGGGTCCTGGGCTCGTGGGATGGGGGCGCCGCCGCCTCGGGATGCGCCCTCGCGTATGAGGCGGAGAATGGGGCCATGCCCAGGGATCCCGGCGAGTCAACCGCGCCAGACCCGGGTGTGGATGAGGTGAGCAGCCCCGTCCCGGGTCTCACCGTCGCCGCCGTGGCGCGCCGACTTGGGGTGGCCCCGGCCACCCTGCGGACCTGGGATCGCCGCTACGGCCTGGGCCCCAGCCAGCACTCCGCCGGCGCCCATCGCCGCTACTCCTCGGACGACATCGCCCGGCTCGAGCGCATGCGTCGACTGGTCCTGGCCGGCTTCCCGCCCGGCGAAGCCGCCCGCGCAGCGCAGGCAGGCGAGGATGCCGGAGGCCCTACGGCACCCCTCGTCGAGGTCACCGCGCGCCAGGGTGGCGGGCACGTCGTGGCCATCCCCGGAGGTACGCCGAACGCGCGAGGTCTGGCGCGTGCCGCGATCGCCCTGGATGCGGACTCATGCCGGAGCATCGTGGGCGAGACGCTGGACCGACGCGGCGTCGTATGGACCTGGGATCACCTCGTCGTCCCCGTGCTCGTCGGCATCGGCCAGAAGTGGGAGCAGTCCGGGCGCGGGATTGACGTCGAGCACGTGCTGTCCGAGGCGATCCACGCGGAGTTCAGCGAGCGGGTGAGCCGGGCTCCCAGCACGTCGCCAGCCACGGTGCTCCTTGCTGCAGCGCCGGGAGAACTCCACGTGCTGCCGATGTGGGCTCTCGCCGCCGGTCTCGCGGAGCGACAGGTGGCCATGCGCATGATGGGCGCGCGCACACCCGTTGATGCTCTCGGCCAGGCCATGCGCCGCACAGGCCCGGGTGCGGTGCTCGTCTGGTCGCAAACGCGCGAGACAGGCGACCCCGCGCCATTGGCAGACCTGCCTGATCTGAGGCCTGAGCCCCTTGTCCTGCTGGGGGGACCCGGTTGGTGGCCAGTTGAGCCCCCTCGCGGCGAGCGTGTCTCCGACCTCTCGGAGGCCATCACGATGCTCGCGCGCGCCGCCGGCGCTTGAACCCCGCAGCGCGCTGGCAGGACGCCGTCGACCGAGGCGCCCGCGGAGACTATGCCGAAGCCGCCGCCGCATTGGCGCTCCTGGGAGATGGGGAGACCCGATGGGCCTCACTTGCCCTGTCCACCCTGGCCAGCCACCATCGCCAGGTCGGTGATCCTGGCCGGGCCGCTGACCTCGACGCGCGGGCGCTGCAGTGCGCGACTGACGATGAGTCGCGTGCCGATGCCCTGATTGGCCTCGCGGCGGACGCCATCGCGAACCATCAGCCGGAGCAGGCGGCATCGTGGCATCAGCAGGCGGCCACGCATGCCTTGGATTCATGGAGGACTCGGACG
>VGBQ01000084.1 GCA_016870425.1 Actinomycetota bacterium
CCGGTGCGGACACTGGACGCAGATCGAGCATGCCGAGGAGTTCAACCGACTACTCCGCGACTTCCTGCTCGACGCCTGACCTACCCGCCTCACATGCGCAGATGGGACGCACCGTTGAGGTCAAGGATGCCACCGCTCGCCCACTCCGCTTCAGGCGAGGCGAGGTAGGCGACAGCCGCGGCGATCTCCTCGGGCTTGGCGATGCGACCAAAGGGACTTTGCGCTTTCAGCGCGGCACCGTGCTCGCCATCCAAGGGCCCGGCCATCTCGGTCTCCACGAACCCCGGTGCCACCGTGGTGACCGCGATCCGGCGCCCCCCCAGGCGCTTCGCCAGTGACTGACCGAAGGCCGCGAGAGCCGCTTTGCTCGCGCCGTACGCCGGGCTGTCGGGCTCTCCGCGGAAGGCCCCGCGCGAGCCGACATTGATGATCCGCCCACCCGCGGGCATATGACGCACGGCGCACCACGTGACGTTGGCAGGTCCCACGAGGTTGACCTCCAGGGTGTCGCGCCAGGCCCGCTGCCACTCGGCGTAGTCCGTGTCATCGATCGGATGGGCAAAGAAGACACCCGCGTTGTTGACCAGGACATCCAGGCCCCCCAGTTCGGCGGCTGCCCCATCGACCATGGCGCGCACCTGGTCGGGATCCCGGAGGTCTCCTTGCGTCAGGATGTGCCCGTCGCCGGGCAGCGCGGCCAGGACCTGCTCCGCCAAGTCCACCGATCGCACGTAGTGCACCGCCACGCGCATGCCTGCCCGGGCGAGTGCCTGCGCGATGGCCGCCCCAATCCCGCGCGAGGCTCCGGTGACCAATGCGGTGCGTGAGCGCGTCATGGGCGTCAGCCTACGCAGGGGCGTTGGCAGTGCTGCCGCGCTCGTCTGGCAGGCTGAGACCATGGCACACGGCACGGGTGACGAGCCCATCCACCTCAACAACCACCATCTCAACACGCTCACGGCGATCTTCAGTCATCCCACCAGCCACAACATCCGCTGGGCCGATGTGATCTCGCTGCTGGAGCATGTCGGCGATGTCGATGAGCGTCATGACGGCAGGCTGAAGATCACCGTGGGGGCCGAGACGGAGGTATTCGACCGTCCGCGCCACAAGGACATCGACACGCAGATGGTCGTCGACCTGCGCCGCATGCTGCGCAACGCCGGCTTTGACCCCAAGACACCCGGCCAGGAGGTCTGACGTGCACGACATCACCGACGCCATCGACCTCCAGGGACGTGTCGCCATCGCTGCTGTGGACTTCCATCGCACGCGCATCTACGCGCTTGACTCCCCGGACCACTCCTCGCCCGAGCATGTCGTCGCCGAGGACCCGCGCAAGCGCTACCACAACGTGTACCACCACGACGGCAACGTGGACGGCAAGTACCTCGACGACAGCGACGCCTACTGGTCGCTGCTCACTGCGGCCCTCGCTCCGGCGGCTGGCATCATCCTTCTCGGCCACGGGACGGGCAAGGCCAATGCGAGCCATCACCTGGCCACCTACATCGAGAAGCACCGTCGTGACATCGCTCAGCGCATCCTCGCGGACGTGCGAGCGGACATCGACGACCTGACCGACGAGCAGTTGCTGCGCCTGGGGCAGCACATCGCCGGCATCGATCCCCTGCGGGACCACGGCGACAGCCGCCGAGGCGCCTGAGATCAGGCGCCGCTGGCCTGGCGTGAGCGCCAGCGCCGCTCGAGCACGAGGGCGATGATCGCGGACACCACGCCGGCCGACAGGACGGCTATCCAGCCGAGGGGCTCGGCGAGGCCCGCAGTGTTGGCCGGATCATCCGGGCACTCACCGAGCCCGCACTCGGGCAGGATGTAGACGCCGATGACGGCGAGGTCGATGAACACCCAGATGATGACGAGAAGGCTGAGCCAGACGATCAGCCCGGCAACCAGGGGCCTCAGCGGGTGAACGTCGTGCAGGACGCCACGGTCCCCGGCCTGGAAGGGTGCCTGCCACATGATGAGCAGCGCGCAGCCAACCACGGCGACGATGAATGTCACCAGCGCCCAGGTGTAGAGATGCCAGCCGAAGACGGCCGGGCCGTATCCAGGGTCCGCGGGATCGGCGATGTGGAGCAGTATCTGCCGCGTGGAGCCGGCCGCGCCCACCACGGCCGCCAGGATGCTGAGGGCGTAGTGGCGAGGGCTCATGCCCCAGAGCAGATTCATGATCGGGCCCACCGCGAGCCCGACCATGCCTGACCTTTGCACGATGCACAGCGGGCATGGCTGCTCTCCCACCCCGAACTGCAGGTGGAGAGAGCCCGCGAGCACACCGATCAGCCCGAGCAGCGCCACGATGTTGATCACGCGAGACAGGAGCACGGCCCGCTCGGGCGGCATGCTCCAGCGCGATGCCGTGGGAGTGGCCATCGATGTCGTCACGTCTGCCCCTAGAAGTTGAGCGGGATCGGGTCGGTCATATGGATGCGCAGCACCAGCAGCGTGTAGCCCAAATTGGCCAGCGCCAGGATCGGCGTCCATCTCCACCCGCGGAAGATGCCGACGAAGACCACGAGCCAGACGACGAACATGAGGAACATCACGGGACCGAGGCTAGGCCTCGCACCCGGAAGCAGCAAGGACCCGGCGGGCCGCGCGTCCCCTAGGGTTGGGCCATGATCGACCTGGATGCTCTGCCCTGGCCGCCTGGCACGCGCCCTGTGGCCGTCCGCATCGCTTCGTACGATGCTCCGCCACTCCCCCGCCACGAGGTCCGCGTCCGGGCGCGGCTGGCCTCCTGGCCCCGCGGTGATGTGCTGGTGGTCGCCCAGCCGGTCCCGGGATTGTCGTCCGAAGGCGCGCTGGCGGTGTTCTCCCACGGACTGACCGAGCACGGCCTCGTCGTGCCCTCGACCGACGGGGGCCTCCTCGTCGCCCTGGCCGAGGACTCCCCGGTCTGGCAGCAGCCCCACTTCCTGGAGTTGCTGTCGGCCGCGGCCCACGAGGCAGAGGCTCCCACCCGCTCACGCGGTGTGGCCCTGCTCGGATTCGGCGCCATCGGCGCCCAGCACGCCCGCGCCGTGCGCGAGACACCCGGGCTTCACCTTGTCGCCGTGTGCGACAGCAACCCCGCGAGGGCAGAGGTCGCGCTCGACGCCGATCCGGGCGTACGCGTGCATGCCCAGGCTGACGACCTGCTGCATGACCCCGACGTGGAGATCGTCGTGATCTCCACCCCGCCCGACAGTCACGCCTCCTGGGCGTCGGCCGCCCTCGAGGCAGGCAAGCATGTCGTCGTCGAGAAGCCGATGGCGCTCACGACAGCAGAATGCGACGCCCTCATCGCACAGGCCCATCGATCAGGACTGTCCGTGTCCGTCTACCAGAACAGGCGCTTCGACCCTGACTACGTGCTGATCCGCGACATCGTGCGCTCAGGGGGGATCGGCGAGGTTTTCCACGTCGAAGCGTTTGTCGGCGGCTACGGCCACCCCTGCAACTACTGGCACTCCGACGCCGAAGTGTCGGGCGGGGCGCTCTTCGACTGGGGCTCGCACGTCATCGACCAGGTGCTCGATCTCCTGCCGGGTGAGGTCGACAGCGTCACGGCGGTCAATCACAAGCGCGTCTGGCACGACGTCAGCAACGCCGACCACGCTCGCATGACACTGCACTTCAGCGGCGGACGCGAGGCGACCTTCATCTACTCCGACCTGGCGGCGTCACTCAAGCCCCGGTGGTACATCCTCGGCACCGAAGGGGCACTTACCGGTGACTGGCGACGAATCCTGGTGCCAAGCCGCAACGCCATCGGCACTCTGGATGAGGACACGCTCGCTCCCGCTGATGCTCCACCGCTCGTGCGCCTGCATACGCCGGCAGGGGACGTGACCGAGCTCGCCTTCCGCACCGACGAGCCCCATCCCTTCCACGCCGACCTGTCGTTGTGGCTGCAGCACGGTTTCGTCCCGAGGGTTCGCGGCGAGCAGTCGCGTCGCGTCATCGCCATGCTCGAGGCGGCCGAGGAATCCGCCCGGATGGGTGGCGTGCCGGTGAAGCCCGCATGAGCGCCACTCGCTGGGGACTACTCGGTGCGGGGTGGATCGCTCGCCGCGCCATCGCCCCCGCTATGCACAGCGCACACGGCGCGGTGGTGGAGGTCGTCGCGGCCCGCGATCTGGCTCGCGCGGCCGCCCTGGGGCCGCGTCGAGCTGCCGTCGACGACTACGCGGCCGTGGTGGATGACCCTGACATCGACGCGGTCTACGTCGCCCTGTCCAACGACGGCCACCTGCCCTGGACGCAGCGAGCACTCGAAGTCGGCAAGGCGGTGCTGTGCGAGAAGCCCCTGGGGCGCACGGCCGAGGAGGCTCATCGCATGCGATCGATCGCCGACGCCTCGGGCGC
The DNA here is from genome assembly GCA_016870425.1 of Actinomycetota bacterium. Taxonomy (GTDB): domain Bacteria; phylum Actinomycetota; class Actinomycetes; order S36-B12; family S36-B12; genus Mxb001. Next base: position 4,375 of record VGBQ01000084.1, read on the forward strand.
TCTGCTGGTCGAGGCCACCTGGAATCTCTGGCACCCGCGCACAGCGCGGGCGGCGGCCCTGGTCGCGAGCGGGGCTCTCGGCAGCGTCACAGGGGTGAGCGGCAGCTTCGTCTTCGACGGGGTCGCCGAGGGCAACTACCGACTCGATCCCGAGCGCGGGGGCGGAGCCCTGTTGGACGTCGGGACCTACCCGCTGACCGGGGCCGCATGGGCCACGCGCGGCCGCGACGTCGCCGTGACCGACGTGGAGGTGGTCACCGGAGGCCGGGGGGTCGATCTCACCACCGCCGCACGCCTCACCCTGGGGGGTGTGCCCGTGCACGCGCGTGCGAGCTTCATCGAGGCAGGTTTCGAGACCCTGGTCATCGAAGGTGAGCTCGGGGTGATCGAGTTCACGGGCAACGACGCCTACACCTCATGGATGCGGCCCAGCACGCTGCGTGTCCTCGATCGCGACGGCGAGCGAGTCGAGCACTTCGCACCCGTCGATCCCTACCGGATCATGATCGAGCAGGTCTCATCTGCTGCCCGTGGTGATGCCGCCTGGCTGCCCGATCCTCGGTGGTCGCTCGCCGTTGCCGACGCGATGGATGCCATCGCCGCCCACGCTCGCCTGCCCTAGGAATCGGGTTGCCGCGATCCTGCGCGGCGCGCCACCTGGCAGGGTGTGTCCATGCAGCCCGACTCCCCCACTCCCGAGCCCGTCCTGGTCGACGTGCGTGATCGCGTCGCGCTCATCACGCTCAACCGACCCGAGCGTCTGAATGCCTTCACGGAGCAGATGGGCTCCTACTACGCCCAGGCACTGCGAGACGCCGACGCCGACCCGGGCGTGCGCGTCGCGGTCGTGACGGGATCTGGCCGGGGCTTCTGCTCAGGTGCCGACCTCTCCGTCCTGGCACAGGGACCGGATGCCCTCGACGGGTTCGTCTCGGACACTTCGTGGGATGACCTGCCCACGGGCGCCCTCGAGGTGAGCATCCCGGTGGTCATGGCGGTCAACGGCCCGGCCGCCGGCCTGGGGTTTGTCATCGCCCTCACCGGCGACGTCTGCTTCGCCTCACCATCGGCTCGATTCATCTCGGCCTTCAGCCGGCTGGGCCTGGTCGCGGAGTACGGCGTCGCCTGGCTCCTGCCTCGACTCATCGGCCGTCAGCGAGCGGCCGAGCTCCTCTTCAGCGGCCGACCGGTCGACGCCGAGGAGGCCGAGCGGATCGGCCTGGTGCAGGGTGTCCACGACGACGTCGTGGGTGCCGCGATGGCGTGGGCGCGCGACGTGGCGACCCACTGCTCTCCTGGGTCACTGGCGACCATGAAGCGGCAACTCTCTGCTGCGCAGACCGGTGAATTTCACGCGAGCATCTCCGAGAGTCTGGAGCTCATGCGCGAGTCCTTCCGCGGGCCCGATCTGGCCGAAGCACTGCAGGCCAAGGCCGCCGGTCGCGCACCGGAGTTCGGGCCGTCTCAGTCGAGCTGACCGGCGAAGGCGAGGGCCAGTCGCACCAGCCGCCCCTGCCCACCGGTCATCTCCGCCTGGAAGCTCTCCGCCGCCGCCTCCTGGGGCGACACCCAGGTGAGATCAAGTGCCTCCTGGCTCGGCGCGCAATCGCCGTCGCACGGGACCACATAGGCCAGGCTGACGGCATGCTGACGGGGATCGTGATAGCCCGACACCGACACGTCAGGGAAGTACTCCGCCACCGTGAAGGGGGCAGGATCGAGGGGCAGGCGGGGCAGAGCCATGGGGCCAAGGTCCTTCTCGATATGCCGGAGAAGTGCCTGCCGCAGACGCTCCCCGTAGAGGACCCGACCGGACACCAGGGCGCGGCTGATCGAGCCATCGGGCATGGCCCGCAGGAGGAGCCCCACCGACGTGATGGAGCCCCAGGGATCCGTCCGCACCGGCACGGCCTCGACATAGACGATGGGCAGGCGCTCGCGGGCCTGCTCCAACTCGTCAGAACTCAGCCACGATCCGCGGACGTCGAGCATGTCACTCATCGCTCACCCCTTTTCCTCCCGGCACGTCCCGCTGGCTGAGCGTCATCGCCCGAGCCCGCTTAGCCTTGGTGCATGCCGACTGTAGAGCCACATCGCCCCGATGGCGCCCCCTACCCCGCTGCGCTCTCCGACGAGGAGTGGCGTGCGCGCCTGGACCCGATGGAGTATGCCGTCCTGCGCGAAGCGGGCACAGAGCCGGCGTGGTCCGGGAAGTACGTCGACACGAAGACCGCGGGCACCTATGCCTGCCGGGCATGCGGTGCCGAACTCTTCACCTCGGATGCGAAGTTCGAGTCGCACTGCGGCTGGCCGTCGTTCTTCACCCCACTCGCCGGGCACCGCGTCGTGGAGATCGTCGACCGCAGCCACGGGATGGTCCGCACGGAGGTGCGGTGCTCCGCGTGCGGCAGTCACCTCGGCCATGTCTTCGAAGGCGAGGGGTATTCCACTCCGACGGACCTGCGCTACTGCATCAACAGCGTCTGCCTGGTCCTGCAGGAGGAGGCAGACGCCGGGCCGTGACGGGCGCGGCGTGGGAGCGCCCCGAGCCCCCTGCCCCGTCGTACCCTCGCAGGGTGACCAGTGGCGCTGCCAGCTTCGACCAGGCCCTGGCGAGCCTGCGGGACGTGCGCTTCCGTCCTGAGCTCACCGTCGATGAGGGTCCTGCTCCCCAGCGATTGGCGCCTCACGCGGTCGCCCTCACGGCCGATTTCGTCGAGGACGACGACGAGCTTGCCTCAGGGCGCTTCGTGCTCTTGCACGATCCCGAGGGGGTGGAGGCCTGGGAGGGCCGATTCCGCGCCGTGGTCTTCATCCGAGCGACATTGGAGCCCGACCTGGCCACGGACCCTCTCCTCACGGGGGTCGCCTGGGCATGGCTTCTTGAGTCTTTGGAGGCCGAGGCGGGCCCGCGCACGGCGCTCGGCGGCACGGTGACCCGCGTCATGAGCGAGTCCTTCGGGGCGCTCGGAGAGCGCGACGTCACGGGGTCCATCGAGATCCGCGCATCGTGGACCCCGCTCGGCGAGCCGGACGATATGGGTCAGGAGGCACAGGCGTGGGCAGCAGCGCTCGCACAGGCTGCCGGGCTCCTGCCGCTGCCTCCTGGCGTCTCAGCGCTCGTGCCCCCGCGGCGTGCGAACTGACTCCCGTGCCCACACCCCCCGAGGACGTCGGCGAGCTCCCGGCAGACGCGCCACCGACCGTCACCTTGCCGGCCGTGGAGCTGCTCGCCGGGATCCCGGGGGTTGTCGCGGATCCCTCGGGCCTATCGCGCGCGGTCACCTCCCTCGCGGCCGGCTCGGGACCTGTGGCTGTCGATGCTGAGCGCGCATCGGGCTTCAAATACGGCCAGCGCGCCTACCTCGTGCAGTTCTACCGCCGCGGAGGGGGCACCTGGCTGATCGACCCGATCACCTGCGGGGGTCTCGATGTCCTCGCCGAGCGCCTTGCCGATGCGCCGTGGATCCTCCATGCCGCTTCGCAGGACCTGCCGTGCCTGCGGGAGGTCGGGCTCGTGCCCACGCGCATCTTCGACACGGAGTTGGCCGCGCGCCTACTGGGCCGCGAACGGGTCGGGCTCGCTCCGCTGGTCGACAGCGAACTCGGCATGCACCTGGCCAAGGGGCATGGCGCCGCAGACTGGTCGCGCCGCCCCCTGCCGGACGACTGGCTGCGCTACGCCGCCCTCGATGTCGAGGTCCTTGTCGACCTGTATGACGTCCTCGCTGCCGACCTCGTGCGCGCCGGCAAGGACGAATGGGCGGCGCAGGAGTTCGACGCGGTGTTGCACCAGCCGCCACCACTCCCCCGGCGTGACCCATGGCGCCGCACCTCCGGCATGCACCGCGTGCGAGGGCGACGGGCCCTCGCCCTCGTGCGTGCCCTGTGGGAGTCCCGCGAGGACCTGGCGCGCCGCATGGACGTCAGCCCGGGCCGCGTGCTGCCCGACGCGGCCATCGTGGCGGCGTCCGCGAACGCCCCGGCGAGCCGGGAGGCACTGGCTGCCATGCCGGAATTCACCAAGGGCCACGCCGCGCGCCACCTCGATCGATGGTGGGCCTGCATCCAGGCCGCGCGGGTGCTGCCTGATGAGGCACTCCCGCTGCCTGCACTCCCCTCCGACGGGCCTCCCCCCGCTCGCCTCTGGCGCGACCGCGACCCCGCCGCGGCCGACCGCCTCGCCCGCGTGCGCGCCGCGCTCGGCGCCGTCGCGGAGTCTCACATGATCCCGGTCGAGAATCTCGTGCCGCCGGATGCTGTGCGGCGCTGGGCTTGGAATCCACCCGAGCCGGTCGACGCAGACTCTGTGGGTCAGGCACTGCACGAGGCGGGGGCGCGCCCATGGCAGGTCGCCCTGTGTGCGGAGACCATCGCGGCCGCAGCCACCTGATCAGCCGAGCGGATCCTGCGCGGGCTCGGACTCGCCCGCCAGATCATTCGCCGGGGCCACGGCCCTCTCAGTGACGCGGCGCGCGATCTCTTGCGCGCTGAGTCCGGCGTGGGTGAGCACGCTGGCGCGAGACCCCTGGTCGGGAAAGTGTGCGGGCATCCCGAACGTCAGGGCCGGAGTCGCGACTCCCGCGTCCTCGAGCATGGTGCGCAGCGCTGTGCCGATGCCACCGGCGCGCATGTTGTCCTCGAGCACGACCACGAGATCGGCGTCGGCCGCGAGCGCCGCGACGCGGGGCGGCACGGGCAGCGCCCAACGGGGATCCACCACCGTGGTCTCCAGACCCTGCGCCTCCAGGGCATCAGCCACATCCAGGCCGAGCGCGGCGAAGGCCCCCACCGCGACGATCAGCACGTCGCAGGCATCGGAGTCGCGCAGGATGTCTATGCCGTCGATGCGGCGCAACGCGGGGATATCGTCCAGGACAGCACCCTTGGGGAATCTCACGACCGTCGGCGCGTCTGTCACCGCGACGGCATCTCGGAGCAGCTCCCGCAGCGACGACCCATCGCGTGGCGCGGCCAGGCGCAGCCCCGGGACCACCCCGAGCAGCGACATGTCCCAGATGCCGTTGTGGCTCGGACCGTCGTCACCGGTCACGCCGGCCCGGTCGAGGACGAAGGTCACGCCGGCGCCGTGGAGTGCGCAATCCAGGAGCACCTGGTCCAGCGCCCGGTTGAGGAAGGTGGCGTAGACCGCAACCACGGGGTGCAGACCGGCGTACGCCATGCCCGCGGCGCTCGTCGCCGCATGCTGCTCCGCGATGCCGACGTCGAAGGTCCTGTCCGGGAACTGCCGGGCGAAGCGCTCAAGTCCCGTCGGTCCCAGCATCGCGGCGGTGATGGCCACCACACGCTCGTCCTGGGCGCCGATGTCCACGAGTTCGTCAGCGAAGACCGACGTCCAGCTCCGACCCGCGGCGCGCAGTGGCAGGCCCGTCTCCGGGTCGATCACTCCGATGCCGTGGAAGCGGTCCGCCTCGTCCTGCTCCGCCGGGGCGTAGCCTCGGCCCTTCTCGGTGATCACGTGCACGACCACGGGACCGGGGAAGTCACGGGCGCATCGCAGCGCGTGCTCGACCTCAAGGGTGTCGTGGCCATCGATCGGACCGATGTACTTCAGGCCGAGATCCTCGAACATCCCCTGCGGCGCGACGATGTCCTTCAGGCCCTTCTTCATCCCGTGGAGCGCTTCGTAGACAGGTGCGCCAACGACCGGCGTCCTCTGCAGCGTGCGGCGGCCCCAGTGGAGGAATCGCTCGTAGCCCTGGGTCGTGCGCAAGGTCGCGAGATGGTGCGCGAGTCCGCCGATGGTCGGCGAATAGGAACGCTCGTTGTCATTGACCAGGATGACCATGGGTCGGTCGGACGCCGCGATGTTATTAAGCGCCTCCCAGGCCATGCCGCCGGTGAGCGAGCCGTCGCCCACTACCGCGACCACGTGACGTGCCTCGTCGCCTTCGAGCCGGCCCTGGAGTTCGAAGGCCTTGGCGATCCCATCGGCGTAGGACAGGG
>VGBQ01000085.1 GCA_016870425.1 Actinomycetota bacterium
GGGATCGACGCACTCGTGGTGACCCTCGCCGGCCTGGCGGTGGGCGCGGTGGTGTCGAGTGCCGCACCGGAGTTCGGCGTGCCCGCGATTGTTGACCGCCTCGGCCAGCTCGATCCCGTCGTCCTCGTGGGCACTACCTCCTATCACTGGGCTGGGAAGCGCCACGAGCGCCGTGACCACCTCGTCGAGCTCGTGCGCGAACTGCCGAGCGTTCGAGCGTTGCTGGTCGTGCCGGGTGCCGATGACCTCACGAGCCCGGTCGATCCCGATGTCGTCGACGTGGCCGGCATTGCAGCGCGATGCGTCGCGGGAAGTGATCGCCTGCTCCAGGTGGACCTGCTCGCGGACGCGGAGCGCCGTCATCGGGGTGCGGCTCTCCAGGTTGAGGCCCTGTCCTTCGACCATCCGGCCTATGTGCTCTTCTCCTCGGGCACGACGGGCAAGCCGAAGTGCCTCGTGCATCGTGCGGGCGGGGTGCTCGTCAAGCATCTGGTGGAGGCGGGCCTGCACGGCGACTTCGGCCCGGGTGACCGTGTCTGCTTCTACACCACCACGGGCTGGATGATGTGGAACTGGGCTGTCTCCGTCCTTGCCACGGGCGCGACGCTCGTGCTTCACGACGGTGCGCCGACCTACCCCGGGACCGATGCGCTCTTCGCCCTGGCTGACGTGGCCGAGCTCACCCACCTGGGACTCGGTGCCCGCTTGCTCGACGCGATGCGCTCCGAGGGCCGGGATCTGCGTGAAGGGCGCGATCTGGGGAGCCTGCGCATGGTTCTGGTGACCGGTTCTCCGCTGACCGAGGCGACCGCCAGGTGGCTTGTCGACGAATTGGGCGACGATGTGATGCCGCAGCCAATCTCGGGAGGCACCGATCTGGTCGGGTGCTTCGTCTCCGCCGCGCCCACGCTCCCGGTGTGGCCGGGTGAGATCACGCGCGCGACGCTGGGCATGGACGTGGTCGTCTATGACGAGGAGGGGCGTCCGACCACCGATGGCACGCCGGGCGAGCTCGTGTGCCGCAATAGCTTCCCCACCGTGCCGCTCGGCATCTGGGGCGATGACGACGGCTCGCGCCTGCACGACACGTATTTCGCGCGGTTCCCCGACGTATGGACACACGGTGACCTCACCTCGCGCACCGAGCACGGCGGATTCGTCATCCACGGGCGCTCGGACGCGACGCTCAACGTCGCGGGTGTGCGCATCGGCACCGGCGAGATCTACGCCGCGCTCGAGCACGTGCCGGAGGTCACCGACGCACTCGCGTTCGCGCAGGCCTGGGATGACGACACCCGGATGGTGCTCCTCGTCGTGCTGGCTCCCGGCGCGACACTCGACGACGACCTGCGCGGGCGCATCAGGTCGACACTGCGCGAGCGGGGGTCACCGCGCCATGTGCCCGCGATCGTCGCCGAGGTGACCGAGCTGCCGCGCACGCTCACGGGCAAGCTCGCGGAGCTCCCGGTCGCCGACACCGTCAATGGCCGGCCCGTGCGCAACCGCGACGCGCTGGCCAATCCGGAGTCCCTGGACGCCATCGCCGCGCTGGAGGCTCTTCGGGCGTGAGCGTTCCGCTGCGCGGACTGGCCGGGTCGGCGTTCCGGCAGTGGATCGGCAGGATGGGGTCATGGCTCCCGCGCAAGCACTCCTGCTCGATGTCGGTGTCGTGCTCTTCAAGTCCGCATGGGAGATCGCCGACGACTATGAGCGTCTGCGGGGCCTGCCCGCGGGCACCGTCGTCGGACGCGGTCCACTGGAGTGGACCGGCCCGGACCCGACCTGGGAGCGCTATCGCCGAGGTGAGATCACCGAGCGGGAGTACTGGCTCACCTTCGCCGACACCGCGGTGGCCAATGGAGCCCCCCTCGACGGCCACCCCCACCTGATGCGCGCGATGTTCCAGCAGCCCGGCGTGGAGCCGGTGAGACCCCAGGCACTCGCGCTCGTGGAGGAGTGCAAGAGGGCGGGCAAGCGGCTGGGCATCCTCACCAATGAGCTCATGGACTTCCAGGGCCGGGAGTGGGTCGAGTCGCAAGGCTGGTTCCCCGACTTCCCCGTGCTCGTCGACTCCTCCGAGTTGGGCATCCGCAAGCCCGATCCGCGCCCCTACCTGCTCTCCGCAGAGCTCCTGGGCCTGTCGCCTGAGGAGATCGTCTTCATCGACGACAACCCCGCCTATGTCGAGGGGGGCCTCGCGGTGGGGATGCGCAGCATCCTCCTCGACGTCCTCGACCCCGGTGCGGCCTTCGACGCGGCCCGCGCCGAACTCGGCCTCGGGCCGGTCTAGCCGCTCCGGCGTGGCGCTTCGGGTCCGAATTGTCGGACTCATGTGCCACGATGTGATCGCACCACCGCGGGGGCGGTGCTGGGATTCGGGGGGATCCATGTCGATAGATGGTGACGGCACGCGTGTCCTGGTGCTCAGCACCGGCCCGGGCGGCCGTATGGCGGGGCTCCTGGGCGTGCTCGACGGCGCCGGTTATCGCGTCGAGGTGCGCGACCACTCCGATGCCACGGGGCGCTTGCCCATCGAGGCGATGGAGTACGACGTGGTGCTGCTGGAGCCGCGGTCCCTGGCCCGCCAGCCTGTGCCGGCCGCAGACCTGGCTGACGTCGAGGTGGGTCGCCTGCGCATCGACTCGCGTCGGCGTACCGTCCTGGTCGACAACGTGCCTGTGCGTATGTCCGCGCGCGAGTTCACCCTCCTGCACCACCTGGCCGCGCATCCTGATGTGGTCTTCAGCCGCGACTCCCTCCTGCGCTCCGTCTGGGGCTCTGCGTGGCGCACCGAAGGCTCGGTGACGGAGTACATCAGGCGCCTGCGCATCATCTTGGAGCCGACCGGGCTGGGCGAGTGCATCGTCACCCGCAAGGGCTTCGGATACTCCTTCGACCCGGATGCGGCGAGGTGAGCCGCGCCTATCTGCGGCGGGCGGCGAAGCCGAGATAGGCCAGGCCGGCTAGTCCCACGGCAGTCGCGATGCCGGCCACGGTGCGCTGGCGGCGGACGGTCGGCTCGATGGACGCGTAGGGAACCGTGCTGAAGCTCACCATTTCGTAGCGCGTCTTGTATCGGTCGCCGAGTGCGCGGTGCAGCAGGAGCTCGGTGCTGTGCAACGCCCGGTAGGACAGGGCGTTAACCGAGTCGCGCATCTCGACGAAGTTGTGGAGCGCGAGGTCGGCGATCGCATCGCCCTGGGGCTTGCGGATTCGCGCGTAGGCATCGAGCGCTGGCTCCCAATTGCCCGCGTGGAGCTCGAGCTGGGCGATGAGCTCGATGCAGTCCTCGAACCCGGCGTTGGCCCCTTGGCCGTAGAAGGGGCAGATGGCGTGGGCAGCATCGCCGATGAGTGCGACGCGACCGGCATTCCACGGTGAGCAGCGCACGGTGAGCAAAGCACCGACGGGATTGAGCCGGTAGTCCTCCTCCAGATCCGGCATGAGTTCCGAAGCATCGGGGTAGTTGTCATCGAAGTAGCGGCGCGCCTGCTCAGGCGTGACGATCTCCTCGAAGGACCCCGGACCGGTGCGCGGCCAAAAGAGCGTCGCGGTGAAGGACTTGTCGAGGTTGGGCAGCGCAATCATCATGGAGGCCCCACGCGGCCAGATGTGCAGCGCGCCCGGGTCGAGGGCAAAGTCACCGTCGACCGGGGGGATATCGACCTCCTTGTAACTGTGACTGAGGTAGTCCTGGGAGAAGTCGAATCCGACCCGACCCTGCATCGCGCGACGCACGACACTGAAGGCTCCGTCCGCGCCAATGATCGCGTCGGCGACCACGTCGACCGCTCCATCGGGTCCCGCGAAGGACATCGTGTGCGAGTCGATGTCGAGCGCCGTAAGCCGGTGCTCGAAGTGCAGGCTCACTCCGGGCAGCTTCTCCGCGGCGTCGAGGAGCACGGCGTTCAGCTCGCCGCGGCTGATCGAGTTGATGCCTCGCTCGCCATCGGCGCTGTAGGACTGGAATTCCTCCTCGCCCGTGACGGAGTGGATCATGCGGCCGCGCATGAGCAGCCCCCGAGCCAGCACGTCGTCCTCGAGGCCGACCTGCTTGAGCGCGGTCAGACCACGCGTGGAGAGGGCGAGGTTGATGCTCCGCCCGCGCTCGGGGCCCGCCTGCCGTGGGTCGGGACGGCGTTCGTAGACATCCACCGAGTAGCCGCGCTGGCCGAGCATGGTGGCCAGCAGGGCGCCGGTCAGGCCGGATCCGACGATTGCGACGCGCTCGGTCATGGCGAGGCCTCCGTGGCGGGGGAGAGGGCGAGGAAGCGCTCGGCGTTGCCGCCGAGGATCAACGAGCGATCACGCTCGCTGAGGAAGTCGGCGTCACGGACGACGCGCCCGGCGGGCCTCTCGCCGATCGGATAGGGATAGTCCGACCCCATGAGCACCCGCTCGGCGCCCATCGTGTCGACCAGCAGGCGCAGCGCCCGCTCGTCGAGCACCACGGAGTCGACGGAGAATCGATCGAGGTACGCCGAGGGAGGTTGCTCTGAGGTGCCGATGATGTCGTGGCGCATGTGCCAGGCATTTTCGAAGCGGCCGAGCCAGAAGGCGAAGGAGCCGCCTCCGTGCGCGAAGCAGATGCGTAGGTCATCGCTCACCCGGTCGAAGACCCCACCGAGGATCATCGCGATGATCGACAGGTGCGTCTCAGCGGGCATGCCCACGATCCACTGAGCCATCCAGCGATCCAGTCGCGGTGAGATCGGCATGTCCCACGGGTGCACGAAGACGGGGGCGCCGCGTGCGGCGCAATGCTGAAGGAACTCCACGGTGCCCGGGTCGTCGAGATCGCGGTCGCCGACGTGGTTGCCGATCTCCACGCCGCGATGCCCGGCCTCCAGGCACCGGTCCAGCTCCGCGCATGCGGCGTCGACGTCCTGCAGGGGCACCTGGCAGAAGGGCAGCAGCCGGTCCGGAAGGGGGGCGCAGATCTCGAGGGTGAGGTCATTGAAGATGCGGGAGACCTTGGCGGCTGCCTCCGGGGACTGGGCGTAGGAGAAGAAGACCGGCGTTGGCGACACGACCTGGATGTCCACCCCGTCGGCGTCCATGTCAGCCGCGCGCACCTCCGGATCCCAGCACTGGTCGGTGATCCGGCGGAAGTCCCGGTCGCCGATGACGATCATCGCCTCTCGCTCGGACTCGAGTCGCAGGCTCGGCCACGGCCCGGGAGATCCGGTCACCTCTGCGAGATCAGGCCATCCGCGCGGCACGGGATGCGAGTGAGCATCGATGACGGGCACGCTCAGCCTTTGCCGGGGTGAAGGTGGCCGCATGACGCGCAGGTGCGCGACGTCTCGTCGGCGTAGAAAGCCTCGAAGATCGGCGGCAGGTCGGCAGCGATGTCGCGCACCTGCAACTCGACCTCGTGGACCTTCCCGCCGCACTCCGGGCAGTACCACTGGAACTTCTCCAGCGTCCCCTCCTCGCGCGGGCGCTCGAAGACCAGGCCGATTGAGCCGGCCTCGGGTCGCTGGGGGGAGTGCGGCATGTTGCGCGGCAGCACCCACATCTCGCCCTCACGAACGTCCACGCGCGCGGGACCGTCCTCGGTCATCACGTTGACATGCATGTTGCCCCGCACCTGGTAGAAGACCTCCTCGTAGGGGTCCACGTGGAAGTCGGTGCGCTGGTTGGGCCCGCCGACGACCATGACGATGAAGTCCTCGTGGCCGGGGAACATCTCCTTGTTGGCCACCGGCGGCTTGAGGCTGGGACCGTGCTCATCGACCCAGGCGGTGAAGTTGAGGGTCTTGGTGACGTCCGACATGGTCATTCCCTTCCTCGGCGTGCGGCGACGGCCTGGATCTCGATGAGCAGGTGAGGGTGGGGGAGCTCGCGCACGGCGACCGTCGTGCGCGTCGGTCCCGTGTGGTCGAAATACTCGGCGTACACCTCGTTGTAGCCACCGAAGTCCGCCATGTCGACAAGATACGTCGTGACCTGGACCAGATCCGTGAGACCGCAGTCAACCGAGGCGAGGATGTCGGCAATGTTGTCGATCACCGCGCGCGTCTGCTCGCGGATGTCCAGGCGCACGCCGCCATCGGCGAGGACCTCGACCCCGGCGAAGGAATCATCGCTGCGGCGGCTGCTGGTGCCCGACACCCACACGAGGTCGCCCACGACCTTGACGTGCGGATAGGCGCCCCGAGGCGTGGCCTTGCCGGGCACCACCTTGGTGAGTGCATCGCCGGTCATGTGCACATTCTCCGCGTCCATGCCGGCATCAGTCCAGCAGGGCGCGCGTGAGCGCTTCGCGGCGCAGGGCCGACACCCGCGAGTTCGGATCGAGGATCTCGTAGTGCGTGTCCCCGGGGATGATCGTGAGGTCGGCCTCGATGCCGTGCGCGTGCAGGTGCGCGAGATAGGTCTGGCTCTGCGACACGGGTACGTCGACGTCCTCGGTGCCGTGCAGGAGCAGTCGACGCGACACCGGATCCGGGGTGAGCGCATGCGGATCGGTGACGGCGTACCTCTCGGGCACATCCTCGGGGCGACCGCCCATGAGGGTATCGATCGCGCCGTCGCCGAGCTTGTCGCGGCTGCCGATCCCCAGGCAGGCGACCGGGGCGTGGAGCACGACGAGGTCGAAAGCGGCCGCGTCGGGATCCGCCCCCGGTGCGTCCGCGGGCAGGGCACGCCGCGATGTCGCCCACGCGGCGAGGCCACCGCCCGCGGAGTGGCCGAGGAGGGCTCGCCGCGTGGTGTCGATCCCGTGGCGGGCCGCCTCCGCGAGCCCCTGATCGATCGCTGTGGCGACATCGTTCATGGTCGTCGGCCAGGGGAACTCATACGTCCGGTATTCGATGCTCCACACCGCGAAGCCGTGCGCTGCCAGGTCGAGGGCGGTGGCTTCCTCGAGGTCCAGGCGCCAGACCGGCCGCCAGTAGCCGCCGTGCACGACGATGACGAGTGGTGGCCGCGCGGATCCGTCCTCGGGGATGAACCACTCGCCGAACTGCCGGGCATGATCGCCATAGGGCTCGGTGAAGCGTCGCATCGCTAGGCCAGGCGCCGGTGCAGGGCGTCAGCCGCACGCCAGCAGTCGAGGTACGTCGAGTAGAGCGGCACGGGAGCGAATCGGATGATGTCGGGATTGCGCGTGTCGGCGATGACACCGTCGAGATCGCGCAGGATCGCCGCGAGCTCGTGGATGTCCCGCGTGAAGCGCACGGAGAGTTGGCAGCCATGCCGACCGGGCTCGGCGGGGGTGACGACCTCGAGGCCGCGACCGCCGATGTCCGCGCGCACCTCGTGCAGGAGATCGCGCAGGTACGCCGTGAGGCGCAGGCTGCGCTCCCGCAGCACGGCCATGCCGACATCGTCGAAGATCTCGAGCGAGACCTGCACGGGTGCCATCGCGAAGATCGGTGGATTGGAGACCTGCCACGCGTCCGCGGTCGGGGGCGGGTCGAAGTCGCGCTCCATCCGGAATCGTGTCTCCGTGCGCGTGCCCCACCAGCCCGCCAGCCGCGGCAGCGAGGTGTCCTTGGCGTGGCGCTCGTGGATGAAGCAGCCGGCGAGTGACCCCGGCCCGGAGTTGAGGTACTTGTAGGAGCACCAGGCGGCGAAGTCGACGTCCCAGTCGTGGAGGGACACCGGCACGTTGCCTGCGGCGTGGGCGAGGTCCCAGCCGACGGTCGCTCCCACCTCGTGCCCCGCGGCGGTGATGGCCGGCATGTCCAGCCACTCGCCCGTGAGGTAGTTGACCGCGCTGAAGAACACCACGGCGACCTCATCGCCCAGATCGCGGATGGTGCGCACGACGTCCTCGGTGCGCAAGGTGTCTTCGCCGTCACGCGGTCGCAGGCGCACCACGTGCTCCGCCGGGTCCAGCCCGTGCCACGCCACCTGCGACGCGACGGCGTACCCATCCGACGGGAAGACGATGTCCTCCATGACGACCTTGGTCCGCGCCCCTGCGGGGCGGTAGAAGGTCGCGAAGAGCAGGTGGATGTTGACGGTGAGCGAATTCATCACCACGACCTCGTGCGGCAGCGCGCCGACCAGTCGGGCCGTCGGCTCGGTGAGTGCCTCGTGGTAGTCCTTCCACGGGCGCGGACCCGATAGCTGCCCCTCCACGCCCCAGTTGGCCCACTGATCGAACTCCGTGAGCAGCGCCTCGCGCGTGGCACGCGGCTTGAGGCCGAGGGAGTTGCCCGCGAAGTAGGCGACCTCGGGGTAGGCCGACCCGGGTGCATCCGGGAAGTCCTGGGGGGGTGCGAACAGCGGGACGTGGAAGTGCTCGCGCCAGCCGGGATCCTCGACGTCGAGGGTGGGGTCGAAGGGGCGCACGTTCAGATTCTCGTCCGTGACGACCAGAGCTCGGGGAAGGCCTGCCGCTGGAGGCTCTTCTCCAGCCAGGCGAGTCCGGCTGAGCCTCCGGTGCCCACCTTGGCGCCCATCGTGCGCCGCACCGCCATGAGGTGACGGTAGCGCCAGTCGCTGAACTCCTCCGCGATGTCCGTGAGCGACTCGGCAAACTCCCGCAGTGGCGTGCCGTGGCCGTTGTCGGCGTAGAGCTGCACCCAGGCGTCCTCGATGGCCTCATTCCACTCGTGCGTGGCGTTGGTCTCCGCGTCGAGCACCGCCTGCGGCACGGCGTACCCCTGCCGGTCGAGATAGGCGAGGACGTCGTCGTAGAGGCTCGGCGCCTCGAAGGCCGCCGCGAGCTCGGCGTAGTGATCGCCAGCGAGGTGCTTGTGCGGCCGCAGCAGCGCGGGGTCCTTGAAGCCGAGGAGGAATTCCACGTGGCGGTAGAGGAAGGACTGGAAGCCCGACGCCTCACCGAGACGCTCGCGGAAGGCGTTGAAGTCCGGGGGTGTCATCCACGTGAAACTCACCCACGATGCATTGAGTCCGCGGAAGTGATCGCGGCTGCGGCGCAGGGCGAGGAGTGCCTCGCCGAGGTCATCGGTGCGCAGGAAGCGCTGCGCCGTGCGCCACTCGAAGGCGATGACGTTGAAGTAGAGCTCCATGATCTGCGACAGGACGAGGAACATGTACTCCCCGGGCTCATCCGTCGCGGTCTTCTGCAAGGTGGCCAGGGTCGAGGCCCGGACGTAGGCGTCGTAGGGGGTCGTGTCCTCGAATTCGACCCGGGGAGCCTGGGTGGGAGCGCCGTCACCGGGGTGGCGATTCGAGGGGTTGCGCCGACTGGTCATGGGGCCAGTGTGGTCCCCCCGCCGGCGGATCCACCAGGGACCTGGGTCCTGGCCACGCGCGAGATCAGCCGAACGGCTGAGGAACCCAGCGGACATCCGGCTCGTCACAATGGCAGCCAGGACGGGAAACCGCCCGCCACCATGGCCACGAGGCCGCCCCCTCGGGGGACGCACAAGGAAGTAGGAGATATGCGTTCGAGCACCCGACGCGGCTTCGCCATCGCGGCCGCCAGCATCATCGCCCTCGGCGGAGCCAGCGTGCTCACCGCCTGCGGGGGTTCATCCGAGAGTACGTCGTCCAGCTCCGCTGCGGCGCCGTCCCAGACCGACGGAGGCGCAGGAATGATCGGACCGGTCATTGTCGAGCCCGGCCAGACCACCGCCGAGGTCCAGGTGGGACGGGTCATCACCTTCAACGTCGACGACGTCATGGCGTGGATGATCTCCTCCAGCGACGAGGCTGTCGTCGCGGTCACCGCCGGCAAGGACGACGGGTCAGCGCAGTTCCTCCCCGGCGGCGAGGCCCTCGCGCCCGGGACCGCCGAGGTCACCCTCACCAACATGGACAACACCGACGAGAAGTGGGTCGTCACGGTCACCGTGACGCAGTAGGGCCACTCTCGCGTCGATCCCCCGGCTAGCCGTCACGATGGCGGACCGGGGGATCGACGCATTGCCCGCAAGGGTGGACACTGTGCGCATGTGGTGGTTCATCTTCGTCGCCGTCGTCCTCATCGCGGCTGGCATCCTCTTCGTTACGCAGTTCAACAAGCTGCGGCGACTCGATGTGCTGTGCGTGGGGGCGCTCGGCGACATCGACACCCTCCTCACCAAGCGCGCCGACCTCGTGCCCAATCTGGTCGAGACGGTCACGGGTGCCCGTGACTTCGAGGCCTCGACCATCGAGGCGGTCACGGTCGCACGCACCCAGACCGAATCCGCTCGGTCGGTCGATGAGAAGTCTGCGGCCGACGCCTCGCTGACGGGCGCCCTCGGTCGCCTCTTCGCCGTTGCCGAGGCCTACCCCCAGCTGACGGCGACCTCCAACTTCCAGACGCTGCAGGTCCAGTTGGCCGACATCGAGGGCCAGTTGCAGTTCGCGCGGCAGTACTACAACGACGCCGTGGTCCATCTCAACACCGCATTG
>VGBQ01000086.1 GCA_016870425.1 Actinomycetota bacterium
GAACAGATGGTCGGGCAGCACGGTGCCGTAGACATTGGCGACGTCGGTGCGCATCACCAGGGCGGGACGGCGGCGACCGCCCTGGGACTGCAGGAGCCTGGCCTGACCGGGCGTGAGCTGGATGGCGTCAGGATCGGCCTGGACCAGCACGGACACCGCCGCGGGCAGGTCCTCGATGCCGGCGAGGAATCCCCCCTGGCCGAAGAACCCGTGGTCCACCGCGATATCGAGGCAGCGTCCGGAGTCCGGGTTGAACAGGCGGCGCAGTCGGTAGCCGGAGTCGGACATGACCCTCCCTGCAGGTCGTCGGAAGTGTCCCCCGAGGATCACGCCAGCCTAGCGGGATCCGCGAGCGCCGGGCCCTGACCGGGTGCCAGGATGTTCCTGTGACCGCGACCTCCGTGCTGCTTCCGGTGAACCAGTTCGACCACTTCTACCGCGGCGGCGATCGCATCGGCGCCCTGCGCGGCGGCCCCGGCGGCCCCCAGCGCCCGGAGGAGTGGATCGGCTCGACGACCACGCGATTCGGCCAGGAGACACAGGGGCTGAGCGCGCTGCCCGACGACGGCTACCTCCGCGACGCCGTGATTGCCGACCCGGCCGCCTGGCTCGGCCCCGCGCACGTGGCCCGCTACGGGACGGATGTCGAGGTGCTCGTCAAGTTCCTCGACCTCGGCCAGCGCCTGCCCGTGCACCTGCATCCCAATCGCGAATTCGCCCGACGCCACCTCGGGCTCGCGCACGGCAAGACCGAGGCGTGGTACGTCGTGGACGCGCCGCCCGGGGCACGCGTGGGCGTCGGGTTCGCCGAGTCAATGCCGCTGGCAGATGTCGCCGCCATGGTGGCGGCACATGACAGTGCCGGGCTCCTCGCCTCGCTGCGCACGCGTGAAGTGCGGCCCGGAGACGCGATGCTCGTGCCCGCCGGACTGCCGCACACGGTGCAGGAGGGTGTCTTCGTCCTGGAGCTGCAGGAGCCGACCGACCTATCGATCCTGCTTGAGTGGCAGGACTTCGCGGTCGACGGCGATCGCGACGGCCACCTCGACCTGGGATTCGATGTCGCACTCCAGGCCGTCGACACGACCGCGGTCACCGACGCCGATCTCGACCGCCTCGTGGTGCGCCGCGAGGACATCGATCGGGCCGGCCTGACGTCCGCACTCCCCCGCGAGGCCGATGCCTACTTCCGCGCGCAGCACATCGACACCCGGGCCGGGGCTGTCCCGGTCGACGCGGGATTCTCGGTGATCGTCGTGCTTGATGGGGCGGGCTCCATCACCTCCGGACACGGCACTCACCCGGTCGCCAAGGGCGACGTCCTGCTCATGCCCTACGCCGCGGGCGACTGGACAGCCGATGGCGCGCTCGTCGCGGTCGCATGTCGGCCGCCCGCCCCCGACGCACCCGAGGCAGCTCGCTGACCATGGTCGAGCGGCGCGAACTCCTCGTCGGCATCGACGTCGGGACCACTCGCGTCAAGGCGCTCGCGGTCACGCTGGACGGCACCGTCGTCGGGGAGTCCGACGAGCGCACCCCCTGGCGTCACGACGGCGCCTGTGCCGACGTCGACTCCGACGTCCTCGCTGATCTCTCCATCACGCTGGCTGACCGCTGCCTGGACGATCCTCGTGTCACCGCCGGGTCCGTCGTCCGAGGCATCGGGGTGACCGGCATGGCCGAGGCCGGTGCTCTCCTGGACGCGCACGGGCGGCCGTGCGCCCCGACGCTGGCCTGGCATGACCCGAGGGGGCTTGCCGACCCGATACGAGCACGCGTGACGGATGCGGAGTTCTGGCGCTCCTGCGGCGTACGCCTGAACTCCAAGCCTTCGCTGGCCAAGGTTCTCTACCTCTACGACGCATACCCAGGCACCCGCGACCGCGCCGTGTGCCACCTCAGCGTCAGCGACTGGGTGCTGCACGCCATGGGGGGTGAGCAGGTGGCGGAGCGGTCCATCCTGTCGCGCTCAGGGCTCTACGACGTCCTCGCCGACCGGTCGTGGCAGCCAGCGACCGACCTGGTGGGTCCCCTCGTCCCCGAGCGCATCGTGTGGGCCGGTGAGCCTGCCGGCACGGTCGGTGACCGGGCCCCCGAGCGCCTGCGGGGTGCGACGCTCACTGCCGCCGGCCTCGACCACGAGTCGGCTGCGTTCGCCATGGGTGCGATGCGTCTCGGCGTGCTCACCGACTCCCTCGGCACCGCCGAGGCCCTGCTCCGTCTCTTCCCTCCCGTCGACCGCGACAGCATGGCTCGCCTGGTCGAGGGGGACATCGGCATCGGTTGGGGAATCGTCCCCGGATACCTCTGCACTGTCGGAGGACTCCTCACCGGGCTCTCGCTGGAGCGCATGGCCGCGCTCCTCGGCCTCACCGACCGCGATCGTCGTCGCGCCGTATCGCTCCAGGCCCTGGAGCTCGACCGCCGCTCGGTGCCTTTCCACATCGCCGAGACAAGCCATGAGGGATTGACCCTGTCGGGCGTGACGGAGGGACTGACTCCCGCGATGGCCTGGCGAGCCGCGGTGGACGACCTCATCGCACTGTCCACCGACCTCATCGACTTCATCGAGTCCGTCATCGGTCCCCGGACGGAGGCCATGGTCACCGGGGGGTGGTCACACGACCCGACGGTCGCCCAGGCAAAGAGGCGCCAGCTCGGCGACTACTCCACGAGCTCGATCACCGAGGCCGCAGCCATGGGGGCGGCGTACTTCGGAGGCATCGCTGCCGGCGCCTTGGAGCGACCGGGGCCCGACGAGCATCCAACCTGGCTTATCTAGCCGAGCGTGTTGCGCCTCTCGAACGTCTTCGCGCCGAACGCCTAGGGCTGGCGTCGCAGGGTGCAGTCGGAGGCGAGGTCCCAGGACATGACCTGTTGCAGGCGTTCCAGGCAGTTGGTCAGCACCAGGATCCCGCTACCATCCAGTCGCGCCGAGATGGTGCGCCCGGATCGGTCGAAGCGGCCCTGGCGAGCCGTGATCACGACCCGATCGCCCATCACGGTCACCGCCACCGGCAGACGACGGTCGCGGCTGCCGTCCTGTCGCTCAAACCTCAGGTGGCCGATGTAATCAGTGGCCCCTTCGTTCGCGGGGCGCAGCACCAGGTAGTAGCCGATGCGATTGTCACGCAGGGAGTCGGAGACCCACCGCCCCGACAGATCTGCGGCCACCGCGGTCGATGGCATTCCACCCCAGAGGAGGCCGGCCACCAGGCCCGCCATCGCGGCCACGAGGATCCTGCGCATTCCATGAGTGTGGGCCCTGCTGTCCCCCACCGCCACCTAGGGCAACGACGCCCGCGCCGACCTGCGGGGCCGAGAGCCCGCTGTTACCCTCGCTCCTGTCAAGGGAGGTTGTCCATGGGCGCTGAATCAGCAGACCCGGGTGAGGTGCTGCGCACGGTGTGGCAGGGCACTCCGGGGGCGATGCAGGACCTCGATGCGGAGTGCAGCCCGACCAAGGCATGTCGCAACATGAAGGACATCACCTTTGACGGCTATGCCGAGGAGGGGGGCGACCTCGCGACCGCCTGGCGCAACACCTTGGCCAAGGAGGGCAAGCTCGGCACCGGGTCCGTCGCCGATCTCGTCTTCGGCGACCCGGACTGAGCGCGACGTGGCTTTCGACACTCTCTCTGTCCCGCAGCTCACCGAGGATCTCCTCGAACAGGGCTACATCGCCGACCGCGGGCTGGCGACCTCGGTACTCCTTGCCCTGAAGCTGGGCAAGCCGCTCCTGCTCGAGGGCGAGGTGGGGGTCGGCAAGACCGAACTCGCCAAGACGCTCGCCACCATGCTCGGTCGCGACCTCATCCGCCTGCAGTGCTACGAGGGCATCGACGTGCACCACGCCCTCTACGAGTGGGACTACGCCCGTCAGATGCTCCACATCCGTGCGCTGGGACAGTCGGGGGCGGGAGATGCCGAAGCGGATCTCTTTGGATCCCGCTTCCTGCTCGAGCGGCCCCTGCTGCGCGCCGTGCGCGCCGGCGACCGCAGCGTCCTGCTCATCGACGAGGTCGACCGAGCCGACGACGAGTTCGAGGCTTTCCTCCTCGAGTTGCTGGGAGACTTCCAGGTCACGATCCCGGAGTTGGGCACGGTCAGTGCGGAGGCCCGGCCCGTCGTGATCCTCACCTCCAATCGCACGCGCGAGCTCCACGATGCGCTCAAGCGCCGCTGCCTCTACACCTGGATCGGGTTCCCTCCCGCCGAGCGTGAGGTCGCCATCGTCCGGACGAGACTCCCCGAGGTCGGCGCCGCGCTGGCTGCCCAGGTTGTCGCCGCCGTCAACCGGTTGCGCGAGATGGACCTCGAGAAGCCCCCGGGGGTTGCCGAGACCATCGACTGGACCCAGAGCCTGGATGCGCTGGGCGTCGACGCCCTGACCGACGAAGCGGCACTCGACACACTGGGCTCCGTGGTCAAGGACCGCGACGACCTGGAATTCGCCACGAAGAGCATCCAGGATGTCGTCGCCTGACACTGTCGGACAGGCGAGTCCAGCCGGCTCGTCCGGGTTCGACGCCCTCCTTGTCGACTTCGGCCACGCACTACGCGCGGCGGGCCTCCCCGTCGGGACCGACGACATCCTCACCTTCTGCGAGGCCGTCTCGCACCTCGACGTCAGCGATTTGATGGACGTGTATTGGTCGGGGCGCACGACCATGGTGCGCCGCCGAGAGCATGTGCCGGTTTACAACCTCGTCTTTCGGATGTTCTTCCTCGACGTAGACCCCGTCAAGACCGATGAGCGCAAGCGCATGATGCGGGCGTCAGCCAATGCGGGGGCGACGCTGGAGATTCCCAATACCGAGCCCGGGCTGCCCGGCGATGTCAGTCCTGACGAGGCAAAGTTGGGCTACGTCGCGAGCACCTCCGAGGTCTACCGTCACAAGGCATTCTCCGACTGCACCGACGACGAATTGCGGCAGTTGCGCCGCCTGATGTCACGCATGCGCATCACCCCTCCGCGGCGACGCACACACCGCACCGCCAAGGCCCGTCGCAGCGCTACGCTCGACATGCGCCGGATGGCTCGCGACGCCATGCGCTCTCTCGGCGAACCCCATGACCTGGCGTACAAGCAGCGCAAGCACAAGCTGCGCCCCCTGGTTCTGATCCTGGATGTGTCCGGCTCCATGGCGGACTACTCGCGCAACCTCCTGCAATTCGCCTACTCCGCCAAGCGTGCCAACGCGAAGGTCGAGGTCTTCTGCTTCGGCACTCGCCTGTCACGCATCACCAAGAGCCTGGACAGGCGGGACCCGGACGAGGCGATGCGCCAGGCTGGCGAAGCCGTGCTCGACTGGGATGGTGGCACCCGCATCGGGGATTCCCTGCGTGAGTACACCCGTGAGGTGCGCCGCTCCCGGCTCGGTCGTGGCGCGATCGTGGTCGTCTGCTCGGACGGCCTGGACCGCGGAGACCCCCAGCAGTTGGAGGACGCCATGGAGACGCTCAGTCGCCTGGCCCACCGGATCATCTGGGTCAACCCTCACAAGGGCGATGCCCCCGTCTACGTCCCCGCGTCACTGGGCATGATCATCGCCGACCCGTATATCGACGAGGTGCACTCCGGCCACAATCTCGCTAGCCTCGAGCGACTTGCCGAGAGACTGCCGAAGGTGGGCTGAAAATGAGATACAGCGTGTCACTGCAGACCGAGGGTGACCGTGAGGTGACCTTGGATGAGGTCGTCGAACTCGCGGATGCCGTCGCAGGACTGGGCGGCATCGCATCGGGCTACGGCACCTTCGGCTACGGCGCCCAGATCATCGTCGAAGCCCCGGACTCCGACACAGCCGTCGACATCGCCCTCGCCCAGTTCGCCGAGGCTGTCGCGACCACGTCCCTGCCCGCGTGGCCTGTGGCGACCGCGGAGACGATCGCCGAGGACGAGGACTACGCCGACCTCGAGGACGAGCAGGGCCCGGCGTGATCCGACTGGGCAGCCTGGCGGGTTATTCCTTCGAGGGGCCGCGGGCTCTCACCGGCTGGGTGCCCCCTGCCCTGCCAGCGGTCTACGCCATCTTGGCCAAGACCAACCCGCAGCGCCCCCAGGAATTCGCGGTCATCTACGTCGGGCACGCCGACGACCTCTCTCAGGAGGGTTTCCCTCTACGCCATCCCCGCGCCCAGGCGTGGGTCAAGCGCGCCGAAGGAAAGTTCAACCTCCACGCCTGCTGGCTCGACGTGCCCGGCGGGACCCGGGCTCACCGCGAGCAGATCGCCCGAGAACTCATCGCCATCTACGACCCGAGCTGCAACGACGAGAAGTTCGATCAGGCGTGGAAGGACGAGTGGATCGGGGAATACGAGACCCCCGTGACCGACGCCCTCTCGACGGGGCGGGACCCGGCTCAGCCCCGCTCCGCCCCGTCGACGTGAGCGCCGTACCTAGTCGATCGTGACGCCGACGCCCTCAAGCAGGCGTGAGCGACGCGTGCCCATAGCTGGCCGGGCGACTCCCTCAGCCTCGTGCTCCTCGTGGTTGAAGGTCGCACCGGCGACGATGCCCTCCCCCATGCCGTAGAGCAGTGGCAGGGCACCCGCGACGACCCGGCCCGTGGTGTTGATCGACTTCAGGCCCGGTTCGATCGCCTCGGCATCCTTCTTGATCTGCCACACGAGATCAGCCGACTCCTGCAGATCCGCCGCGATCGCCTTCAGTTGCGAGCCGACGATGTAGAGGTAGATCGCTAGGCCGGCGATCAGCGCGACGACGTCGATAACGGACCACCATGCGAGTGCGCTCATGACCGCACCTTCCCGAGGACGCGACCGAGGAAGAGGTGGTGCTCGAGGCCCTCGGCGAGGACGAGCTCCACACCACCCGCGGTCGTGGTGATGAGTGCCGTGTCAGAGGTGTTGGCCTGCGCCGCCACGAGGGTGGCCTTGATCGCGGCCACCCGCTTGCGGATGCGGGCCACGAGGATCACGAGGATCGTCAGGAGCGCCGCCACTGCCAACACGACGACGATGCCGAGGATGTTGGCCATGGTCCACAGTTGCTCGACCTGGGAATCCACGTCAGCCTCCCAGTCGGGTCCGGCCGCGCTTCAGGCCATCGATGATGGCCAGCGCGGATGCGATGGTCTCGTTGAGTCCTGCGAGCCCGGCGGTATTGACCTCCGCCTGCTTCAGGCCACCGAGGATGGTCCCCGCCTGATTGCCAATGCGGTAGGCCAGGATGAGGATCGGCACGACTAGCGCGACGACGACGAGCACGACGACAAGGCCGATGACGTAGCCGATGAGCCAGCCTTCATGTCCGGTGAAGTCCATGGGCGCTCCCTAGATTGATTCCGCGAAGGCCCGCACCGGGGCGAGACTGGAATTGACTGATCCCACGACGGAGGGGACGGTGGCCGTCTTCTGGACAATGACCTGGACCCCGCCGTCAAGTGCGCCGAGCGTCTTGGAGACGGCTCGAAGGTGGAAGATCACACGCAGCAGACCCAGTGCCGCGGCGGCGATGATCAGCGCCGCGATGACTAAGGTCACGATCGCTTCTACAGGCATGGGGCCCTCCTATCCGAGCAGCTTCGAGACAGGGCCGGCGTAGCGCACGGCACCGTTGGCGACTTCCTCAATGACCACGTCCGTCTCGGCGAGGAGCTCAGGCGTGTTGTGGAGCTCGCCGATCAAGGCGACTCCCCCCGCGAGAGCGTCGTCAGCCGCACCGCGCACGCTCTCAGTGGCCGCGAGCAAGCGGTTGAGCAGGGCCACCAGGACGGGGACGACGACGATGAGGAGGATGATGTTCCCGATCCACCACAGGCTCATGTTCTGCCCCCTTCTTAACGGCTCGGCGCCGGGTTGTAGGGAAGGAAGAAGCGGCCGAAGACTCGCTTGACCGCACGCATGAAGGCCGTGAACCCGATAGCGATGCCGCTGGCCGCCTTGGGACCACCCACGGCGTAGGGGTCTTGGCCCTGGGCAAGTGCCTGCATGCGCACCTTCATCGATCCGGCTGTCTGGTCGATGAGGACTCCCGTGACGTCCTGCACCAGGCCACGGCCGTACTGCGCCGCTGCGCCGGAGATCTGTAGGTCCATGGCGATGTTGACCCTGGTGGAGGCTCCACCCATCGGCTGCAGCCCCACGTCCAGTTGAGTCGTCGCGTTGCCGCGGCCCTTCTTGTCTGCCCCGGCACCGTCGAGCACGAGGGTCTTCTTGGCCTCGTTGCGGTCCTTGATCTTGAGTTCCCCCGAGAACTCGAGCTTGACCGGTCCCGCCGAGATGACGACGTCGCCCTGGTAGTGATCGTCGTCGACCTTGTTGGTCAGATTGGCTCCGGGCACGCACGCCGCGACAAGTGGCACGTCGTCGAAGAACTCCCACACCTTGTCGACCGGCTGGTCGATGTCAAACGACTGGGTGATGATCACGTGTCAGTCTCCCTTCACCGGGGGTGCACCCGAGACGTCGAGCCCGGTCTGCAGGGCCTCGTAGACTCGATTGGGCATGAGCGGCATATCGACGTTGCGCACACCCGTGTGCTCGATGGCATTCATGACAGCATTGACGAAGGCTGCCGGGCCTCCGACGGTGGCGCACTCGCCAATGCCCTTGGCACCGATGGGGTGATGGGGGCACGGGGTGACCACCTCGTGGAGCTCGAATCCCGGGGTCTCCCACGAGGTGGGGAGGAGGTAGTCCATGAAGTTCGACCCGATGCAGTTGCCCTCCTCGTCGAAGGTGATGTACTGCATGCTCGCCATCGCGTAGGCCTCGGTGAGCCCTCCCATGATCTGGCCCTCGACGATCATCGGGTTGATGCGCACCCCGCAGTCGTCGACCGCCACGAACTTCAGCACGTCCCACACGCCGGTCTCGGGATCCACCTCGACCTTGCAGACGTAGGCGGCAAAGGGCCACGTGAGGTTGGGTGGGTCGTAGTAGGCGTTGTTCTCCAGGCCCGGCTCGAGGCCGTCGGGCACATTGCTGTACGCCGCCAGTGCGCAGTCCTGGATCGTCACGCCGCGCTCGTGGTTGCCGCGGACATAGAAGCGTCCGAGCTCCCACTCGATGTCCTCTTCGGAGACCTCGAGCAGATGCGCCGCGATCTTGCGCGCCTTAGCGCGGATCTTGCGCGAGACCATCGCTACGGCGGCCCCGGCTACCGGGGTTGACCGGGAGGCGTAGGTGCCCATGCCGAAGGGAGCGGTGTCGGTGTCCCCCTCCTCGACGACGATGTCCTCGGCCGGGATGCCGAGCTCGTGGGCGACGATCTGCGCCCAGGTCGTCTCGTGCCCCTGACCCTGGGTCTTGGCACCGGTCCGCAGGATGGCCTTGCCGGTCATGTGGACCCGGAGCTCGGCGGAGTCGAACATCTTGATGCCGATGATGTCGTACTCCCGGCTGTTGCCAGCTCCCAACGGCTCGGTCATCGTGGAGATGCCGATGCCGAGGAGCTTGCCGCGCTTGCGTGCCTCCTCCTGCTCCTGCTTGAAGTTGGCGTAGCCGATCGCATCGAGCGCGATATCGAGGCACTTGCCGTACTGCCCGGAGTCGGTGAGGAATCCGAACGCCGTGCGGTAGGGGAACTGGTCATCCTTGACGAGATTGACGCGACGGAATTCGGCCTGGTCCATGCCGAGGTCGTTGGCCGCTGCGTGGATCATGCGCTCCTGGAAGAACATCGCCTCGGTTACCCGGAAGGAGCACCGGTAGGCGACACCCCCGGGAGCCTTGTTGGTGTACCAGCCCACGCTGGTCAGGTGCGCCGCCGGGACGTCGTACGCCGCGAACGTGGAGTGCATGAGGCCGATCTTGAACTTCGTGGGCTGAGCATCGGCGTAGAAGGCGCCGTGGTCAGAGATCGTGTGCATGCGCATGCCGAGGATCTTGCCGTCCTTGCGCAGCGCGAGTTGGCCCTGCAGATAGATGTCGCGGCCGAAGCCGGTCGAGATGAGATTGCTGGATCGGTCCTCCACCCACTTGACGGGGTGCTCAGTGAGGATGGACGCCAGGATGCTGATGACGTAGCCGGGATAGACCGGCACCTTGTTGCCGAAGCCACCCCCCAGATCCGGCGAGATCACTCGAATCATCTGCTCGGGCAGCTCAGCGACCATCGCGACGGCCGCACGAATGATGTGCGGGGCCTGCGACGTCATGTAGACGGTGAGCTTGCCCGTAGCCCTGTCGTAGTCGGCGATGGATCCGCAGGTCTCCAGCGGGGAGGGGTGGGATCGGGGGTAATGGAGGTCGATGGTCGACACCACGTCAGCCTCGGCGAAGGCGCGATCGGTGGCCTCCTTGTCGCCGATCTCCCAGTCGAAGATTTTGTTCGT
>VGBQ01000087.1 GCA_016870425.1 Actinomycetota bacterium
ACTACAGCATCGGCTATGCCAACACCTCCCATGGTTGCACCAACATGACCTCGAGCGACATGCAGTGGGTCTGGCGCAACACGAAGTTCGGAGACGTCGCGGAGTACTCCGGCAGTCCCGACAAGATCGGCACCGACGACTACCTCGCCGGCTACTGGAACTTCTCCTGGCCGGAGTGGAAGCGCGGCTCGGCCCTCTGGCAGGACCGCTAGTCACTGCGGATCACCAGTAGTGCAGGCGTGAGAGAGGCACATGGTCCGCCGGTGGCCCACCCACCGGCTCCCCCTCCCAGGTGACATCGGCGCCATCGGGCGACACGCTCACCGTGCCGAGCACCCCATGACGCACCATCTGCGAACCGCGCACCGATCGACAGCCTCGGGTGATGATCACGGGCCTGTCGAGACTGGTCGGGGCGACGTCGGCCAGGGCAGCGGCCCGTTGATTCGTCACCAGAGCCCCGAGCAGGCGCGGTGCCGTGCCTAGCGCGCCGAACTGCTCCGAGAGTCGTAGCGGCTCGGCCCCGTCGATGGTGGCGTTGGGGTCGCCTGTGACACCCCACGCCGGATAGCCGCCGACGAGGACGAGCTGCGGCTTGGCAGCGAAAGAACACGGATCCCACAGCACGATGTCGGCTCGAAAACCCGCGGCCAGCCTCCCCACCTCGTGCGCGAGGCCGTGGGCGAGCGCCGGGTTGATGGTGATCTTGGCGAGGTAGCGCAGGATGCGCGCGTTGTCGTCGCCCGCGTCCTCCGACGGGGCTAGACGTGACTGAGCGTCCGCCATCGCGAAGGTCCGCCACCACGTCTCTCCGGCCCGGCCCATGCCGAGGGCGTCGGATGACGTGATCGGGATGACCCCCATGTCGTGCAGGGCATTCTCCGCTGCCATGGTCGTCTCGCGGATGCGCGCCCGGGCGATTTGCAGGTCGCTCTCGCGGTCAGCAGCCAGGCCGTGGCAGAAGAGCACCATGTCGAGCGTCTCGGCTGCCGCGTTGCGGCCAAAGGGCAGGGTGGGATTGGTCGACGACGCGATGACGTGGTCACGCCCGGCGAGCGTGAGCACATCCGGCGCGTGCCCGCCTCCGCCTCCCTCGACATGGAAGGCATGAGCGACACGTCCGTCGAGTACGGCGAGGGTGTCCGCCACGGAGAGGGTCTCGTTGAGGCCATCGGTGTGCAGGGCGACTTGCACGTCAATGTCATCAGCCACCCGCAACGCCGTGTCGATGGTCATGAGGGTGGCGCCGGTGTCCTCGTGGACCTTGAAGCCGCACACGTGGGCGTCGATGGCGTCCTCCAGGACACTGCGGCGCGAGGACGACGCCCGGCCGAGCAGGCCGACGTTGAGGGGGATGCCCTCCAAGGCCCCCCGGGCGATGCCGAGGAACCACGGCGAGCCCAGGCCCACGCCCCAGACCGGCCCCGCCTCCTGGGCAAGGACGGTCGTGACGCCCGACGCGATCTCGGCGTCGAACACCCGCGGTGCCAGTGCGTGGACGTGCGTGTCGATGCCCCCCGGCGTGGCGATGAGGCCTTCACCGTCGATGACGACGGTCCCCGAGCCCACGATGATGTCCACGGAGTCGGAGACGGCGGGGTTGCCGGCACGGCCGACACCGGTGATGCGGCCCTCCCGCATGCCGATGGACGCGACGCGGATGCCGTCGATGGGATCCATGACGATGACGTTGGTGATGACGACGTCGCATGACTCTCGCGTAGTGACGGGAGCGAGTCCGATGCCGTCGCGGCCCGTCTTGGCGAAGCCGACGTGGAATTCGTCCCCGGAGTCCGCGACGCGGTCGGGGATCCGCATGCGCAGGGAGGTCCCCCCGAGAGCGACCACGTCCCCGGCCGAGGGGCCGTAGCCGCTCACGACTGCCCCCTGCGCTCCGCGACGAGCCGCGCGACCGCGCTCTCGGCATCCGCACGGTTGTTGACACCGACACCGTCGACGATGTCGAGATAGCCGCAGCGCCTCAGGGCGGTGAGTGCCTGAGCGCGCACGTCGGGGTCGTCAACAGAGCCGTTGACCAGTCCGGTGTTGCCGATGACCACGCGCTCGCCGCGCAGGGGTGTGGTCGGCAAGGTCACGGTCTCCTGCGCTCCGATCCAGATCGTGGCGCCCGAGGGGATCGCCAGACGGCGCCCGAAGGCTGCGGAGCGGTCCAGGCGGAGTCGCGGATTGACCTCCGCCAGGTGGATGTGGGAGCTGAGAGCGATGGCCGTCTCCGCTTCATTCGTGACGTCGAGGCTGAGATCCCCGAGCGGCGCGACGCCCCCGTCCTGCGGATGAAGGCCCATGCAGAAGGGGTCCGACACGACCACCAAGCGCGTGCCGTCGTCGAAGCGCGCCTCGACGCGTACGTCGGTCATCAGGTCGGGCACCTCGGGCAGGACGTCGGCAATCCCCAGCAGATGCTTGGCTCGCTCGCGGACCGTCGGCAGGTCCAGGCCGTCGCGCGCCATCTCGCACACCGCGTCCGCGATGTAGGCGGTCGCTTCGGGGACGTTGAGCCGCAGCCCCCGTTCGCGCCGAGCCCGGGCAAGTTGGGCCTGAGTGAAGAGCAGCAGGCGGTCGGACTCACCCGGGGTGAGGGCCACGTCAGTTGCCGAAGGTGAGTTGGCCGCGACGCCAGGTGCTGCGGACGGCGATCGCGCCGATTGTCATGGGATCGACTGCGCGCGGGTCGGCATCGAGGAGGACGACGTCGGCGACGGCGCCGGGCCGGATGAGCCCCGCGTCATCGCGCCCGGCCTGGAAGGCGACACCGAGCGTGTAGGCGGCGAGCGCGTCGTCGACGCTCAGGCGCTCCTCCGGCATCCACGGGGGACCATCAGGATCCATCTGGCGCGTGACGGCGACCTGGATCCCTTCGAGCGGGGCAAAGGTTGTCACGGGCCAGTCGCTACCAAAGGAAATGTGCGCCCCCATCCGCGCGAGCGTGGCGGTCTGGAACTGTCGGTTCGTGCGCTCGGGGCCCAGTCGCGGTGCCGTGAGCTCGGACTGCCAGGAGTCGAACTTGGACCAGTAGGGCTCGAAGTTGGCAATGACACCGAGCTCGGCGAAGCGGGGGAGGTCGGGAGGATCGACCAGTTGGGTGTGGACGATGACCCACCGGCGGTCACGTGGCGGATTCACTCTGGCGGCATGCTCCATGGAATCCAGGGCCATGCGCACACCTGCATCTCCGATGGCGTGGATGTGTGCGGTGAATCCCATGGCGTCAATGGCGGCGACGGCCGCGGCCATCTCACTCGGCTCCCAGTTGGGCATGCCCTTCCAGTGTGGGCAGTCGCAGAAGGGCTCGAGCATGGCGCTGGTCGCGGATTCGATGACCCCATCCGCGAAGAACTTGATCGTGTGGCTGGTGACGAACGGACCGCCGTCAGCCGCGACCTGCTCGCGCGCCGCAGCGAAGTGGGCGAGCTGGTCGCGCCAGGCATTGGGATCGGCCCACAGTGCCAGGTCGATATCCGTATGGAGGATGCCCTGATCAGAGGCGGTCAGCCATGTGGCCACGTCACCCGGCTCGACCCACGCATCCTGCACCCAGGTGATTCCCGTCGAGGCAAAGCCGCTCATGGCGAAGTCCACGGCGCTCAGCCGCATGGATTCGGGAGGAGTCGGCAGCAGGTTGTAGACGGGCCGCCAGGCACCCCACTCGCGCAGCGTGCCGGTGGGCGCTCCCGCACTATCGAGCACAATCTCTCCGTCGTGTGGCTGGGTGACGCCGGTGGCATATCCGACGCGCCGCAGCGCCTCGGAGTTGACCCACACGGTGTGGTAGTCGGTGGCCCTGAGGACGACGGGGCGGTCGGGGACCTCGGCGTCGAGCCACTCGGCCAGGAAGATGCCCTCGGGAGCCAGCGTGTGATCGAAGCCCTCCCCGCGCACCCATTCCATCTCGGGGTGCTCCCTGGCCCACGCACCGACGGCTGCTGCGATCTCCGGGGGAGTTGCGTGGTCGCGCACCGGGGCGAACTCGCGTTCCAGTCCGCCGAAGATCGGGTGAACATGGCCATCCCCGAATGCCGGCGCCACGAAGCCGCCGCCTGCGTCGACGACCTGATCCGCAGGCAATCTGCGCGCCGTCTCACCCAGTGCGACGATGCGCCCATCCACCATGAGCACAGCGTCGGAGGAGTAGACGCTGCCGTCCGGCAGTCGGTGTCCCGACCACACGGTGGCGTTCTCGATGCGTGTGCTGGCCACGGTTGTCCTTCCGGGGTGCGCGGAGTGCAGGGGCGGCCGACGAGTCGTCGGCCGCCCCTGGACGTCCTACTTCTTGAAGTTGGTCCAGACCTGGTCGTAGAGGTCAATCGCCTCCACGGAGCAGCCGGGGACCGGAGCGGCAAGCGCCTTGAACTCATCCGGGATGACCACGGCCGGGTTCGCCCCGAGATCGGCGGTCATGAATTCCGACGAGCCGGTGATGCCGTTGTCGTAGCCCACGAAGTTGGTGGCCTCGCCGATGTTTGCCGGATCCATCATCCAGTTGATGAAGATCTTGGCGTTGTCGACATTCTGCGCACCGACGGGGACGGCGAAGTTATCCGACCACAGGGTGATGCCCTCTGCGGGGTAGACGTACTGCAGGTTGGGATTGTCCGCCTGCGCCCGCGTGAATGCACCGTTCCACATCATGTGCATCGTCTGCTCGCCCGAAGCCATGCGCCCGATGACGCCGTCGGAGTTGATGACAGCGACCCCAGGCTTCCAGCCAGCGAGCAACTCCTCGACCTTGACGTAGTCCTCGCGGTTCGTAGAGCACGGCTGCGCACCAGTTGCCCGAAGTGCGGCGTGGATGACCTCGACCTGGTCGTTGAGCGTCCCGATCTTGCCCGCCGCCGGGCTGTTGGCGTCAAAGAACGCGGCCCACGACGTGATCTCGCCGCCGGTCTTGGTCGGGTCGTATGCGATGCCCGTGGTGCCGTACATGTAGGGCGCGGAGTACTTGCGGCCCGGGTCGAAGTAGACGTCCATGAACTCGGGCTTGATGTACTGGCCGTTGGGGAACGAAGCGGGATCGACCTCCTGCAGGAGACCGAGCTCGATCATCTGCGCCACCATGTAGTCGCTGGGCACGATGACGTCGTAGTTGGCGCCTCCGGCCTGCAACTTGGCGAGCATCGTCTCGTTGGAGTCGAAGTTGTCGAGGTTGACGGTGATGCCCGTCTCCGACTCGAATCTCTTGAGCAGGTCGGGTGAGATGTAGTCGGTCCAGTTGTAGAGGTTGAGTTCCCCGCCGTTCGGCGTCGGGAAGTCACCTGCCGGCGCCTCTGGGCTTGCCGCTTCCGATCCTGCGGCCGACGACGCGGGAGCGCTGCTGGCGCCCCCGCCGACGGTGGTCTCACCGCCGCATGCGGACAGGGCCATGATCCCTGTCAGGCCGAGCGCCAGCAGGATGCCGGACTGTCGGCGGTTCTTCCACCGTTTCATGTTTACCTCTTCCTTCTCGCGATGATGTAGGACACGGTAACGATAACGACGCTCACCAGCAGGAGCAGAGTCGAGAGCGCATTCACGCCCGGGGTGATGGCGTTGCGGATCATGCCGAAGATGTAGACAGGCAGGGTCGTGCCGCCGGCCCCCGCGAGGAAATACGACACGATGAAGTCATCCAGGCTGATGATGAAGGCGAGCAGGGCGCCCGCCACGATGCCGGGTGCGAGCAGAGGCAGGGTGATGCGGCGGAAGATCACCCACTCATTGGCCCCCAGGTCCGCCGCGGCCTCGTAGACGGCGAGGTCGACGCTGCGGAGCCTCGCCCGGATGGGTAGCAGGGCGAAGGGTATGCAGAAGGCCGTGTGAGCAAGTGTGATGGCATCCACGCCCAGCGGGAAGCGGATCTGCACGAAGAGCGCGAGCGTGCCGATCGCGAAGACGATCTCCGGGATGACGAGGGGCGCCATGATGAGCGACCAGGCCGCCGTCTTGCCTGCGCGCGCCATGCGCAGCAGGCCGATGGCCAAGCCCGTGGCGAAGATGACTGACAGCACCGTCGAGATGCTCGCCACCCGCAGCGAGTTGATCACGGCGCGCTGGATGTCGTCATTGGTGAGGACGTCGGCGTACCACTCGAGACTGAAGCCCTTCCAGACCGTGACCACGCGGTTGCTGTTGAAGGAGTAGCCCACGACGAAGACGAGGGGGATATAGAGGAAGCCGAAGACGATGGCTGCGACGGGCCCGAAAAGCGGGAAGTTCTTCAGTGAGGTCCCGGTGCCACGAGGTGACTTCATAGCAGCGACTCCAGGCTCTGCTGCGAGCCCCGCCTGCTCGAACGCCGCGCGACGACCGCGAAGGCCACCAGTGCCAGCATGACGATGACGAGCACCATGACGGACAGGGCCGCTCCGAAGGGCCAGTTGCGTGACGCGCCGAACTGGGCGGCGATGACATTGGCGATCATCGACGTCTTGCCTCCGCCGAGGAGCTCGGGCGCGAGGAATGACCCCAGCGCCGGGATGAAGACGAGGATGAGCCCCGCAATGATGCCGGGGCGCACGGCGGGCAGCACGATGCGCATGAGCACCCGACCCTTGGTTGCTCCAAGGTCGTATGCCGCCTCGGCCAGGCGGAAGTCGAAGCGCTCGGCACTGGCGTAGATCGGCAGGATCATGAAGGGCAGGAAGGAATAGACCAGTCCAACAATCGTGGCGAACGGCGTGTAGAGCATGGGGATGGGCTCACTGAGGATCCCCAGTCCCGTCAGCGCACCGTTGATGGGCCCGTTGTCATTGAGGATGATCACGAATGCGTAGGTGCGAATCAGCAGGCTTGTCCAGAAGGGGATCGTGACCAGGAAGACAAGCAGTGTGCGCCACTTGGGTGGTCGAGTGGCGATCCACAGTGCGATGGGGATCGAGAGCACGAGGCAGACGAGTGCGGTGATGAGCGAGTAGACCACGGAGTTGAAGAAGATCTGCAGGTACGTCGGATCGAAGCTGCGCTCGCCCGAGAGTGACTCGGAATAGAAGAGCTCGACGTAGGGCTGGACCGTGAATTCCCACTTGACGCCCACTCCCAGCTTGGCGCGGCTGAGGAAGGAGAAGATGACGATGATGACCAGCGGAGCGAGCACGAGGGCTACCAGGTAGGCCAGGCCGGGAAGGCCTGCCCACCACGTCCCCTGACCCGCTCGGCCGCTGGTGCTGCGCCGCGCCATCAGTCCTCCACGATCCGCAGGCTTCCCGCCCGGAAGGCGACATCGCACCTGCCGCCGGTGCTCAGACCTGTGGCATCAGCGGCCGGCTGCCTCGCTGCAAGCGTCATGTCGCCGACCTGCACGACAGCATGCAGGTCGCCGCCGATGAACGTCGCATCGATGATCGGGAAACGCCCGTCGCCGCCCGCGGTGAGCATGACGTCCTCGGGTCGCACCGCGGCCACTCGGCGGCCATCCCCGATTGCGGGGGAGTCAGCGGCCCATGACTCGCCGGGGATCGCGCCCCAGCCGGTGATGGCCGCGCCGCCACCCTCGGTGATGACATCGACGATGTTGGCCTCGCCGATGAAGTCGGCGACGAATCTCGTCCGGGGACGCAGATAGACCTCGCGCGGCTCTCCCACCTGGACGATGCGACCCTCATTGAAGACGGCCACCCGGTCGCCCATCGACATGGCTTCATCCTGGTCGTGCGTGACGAGCACGAAGGTGATGTGCGTCTCCTGCTGCAGGCGCTTGAGTTCGAGCTGCATGCCCCTGCGGAGCTTGAGGTCCAGCGCTGACAGGGGTTCGTCCAGGAGCAGCACCTCGGGCTCCTTGGCGAGGGCACGGGCGAGTGCGACGCGCTGTTGCTGGCCGCCGGACAACTGACTCGGGCGTCGGCCGCCGAGACCCGTGAGTCGCACGAGCTCGAGGGAGCGATCGACCTTTTGCGCGATCTCACCCTTGGGCAGCTTGTCCATCTGCAGCCCGAAGGCGACGTTCTGCGTCACGGTCATGTGGGGGAAGAGGGCGTAGGACTGGAAGACGGTGTTGACGCGGCGCTTCCACACCGGGACGTCATCGATGCGCGTCCCCTTGAGGTCGATCTCTCCGCTGTCGGGGGACTCCAGGCCGGCGATGCAGCGCAGCAGTGTGGTCTTGCCGCAGCCGGAGGGGCCGAGCAGCACCATGAAGGATCCGTCGGCCACGTCGAGGCTGACGTCGTCCAGGGCCTTGACCTCGCCGCCTTCGGGGGTGGGGAAGGCTTTGGACACATTCCGGATGCTGAGCGCCGATGCCTCGGTGGCAGCCACCTGACTCTCCCCTCCCACGCGTCGGGCGAGAGCCTCGACACTGGGCCGAGATTAGTGCGGCCGGTGGGAGCGGCGTGGTGGAATCGGAGGCGTTGGGGCAGGTCAGGCGATGACGCGCAGGTGATCGACGGCTGGATCGAGGCTGCCGCGCACCCAGCCGTACGGCGAGGCGGCGGTCGAGCGTAGGAAGTCGATGATCGGCTGGGTGAGCACCTCACCCGGCAGGATGTTGGGTACGCCGGGGGGATAGGCCGCGAGCGAATCCGCCGAGATGCGCCCGACGGCGTCGCTAGCCGACACCGACTCGGTGGGGCTGAAGTAGGCCTCGCGCAAATCCATGGCGCGCTCCGCCAGCGGTGGTAGGTGGATCGGTGGGTGCTCACCGAGGTCCATGACCGGCAGGGCATGGAGGGCGTCGACGAAGTAGTCCACATCCAAGCGACTGCCTGCTCCCACGAGCCCGACGATGCACGAGTCCGTGGCCATCTCGACGTGGATCTGATGGTGCTCCTCAAGCATGCGCCGGGCGACGTAGCCGGGCGTGCCGCCCGAGCGTGTGTCTACGACGATGCGGAGCGGATCAAGCGCGATGACGTCGGGGGCAGCATGGATCGAAGGATCGGGGTCCACGAAGCGACCGCGCTCGTTGAGGAGCGATCGGGCGCGTTCGAGGTCGGCGATGCTGGCCCCGACTCCCGCGAGTCCATTGAGCTGGATGTCGCGCCGAGCCAGGTCGAGGGAGGCGAAGAGCACAGCGGAGGGGCTCGTCGTCTGCACGGTGGTCATCGCCCGGACGATGAGCGGCTCGAGCAGATCCGCGAAGGGGCCATCGGCGAGGTGCAGCATCGCCGACTGCGTGAGGCTGCCGCCGAGCTTGTGGGTGCTGGAGATCACGAGGTCAGCCCCGCGCTGGAGCGCCGACGCGGGGAGTTCGGGGTGGAAGCCGAAGTGGCTTCCCCACGCCTCGTCCACGACCAGGGGGATGCCCCGCGCGTGTGCCACTTCACGGAGTGCGTCGACGTCGGCGCAGGCGCCGAAGTAGGACGGAGTGACGACGTAGGCCGCGACGGCGTCAGGATGTGCGGCCAGTCGCGCATCGAGATCCTGCGCGGTGACCCCGTGGGCGATGCCGAGAGCGGGGTCGATGGAGGGGAGCACGAATTCCAGTCGCAGTCCCGCCAGGATCGCTCCGTCGATGACCGAGGTGTGCACGGATCGCTGCACCACCGCGGTGCCACCCAGGCTGCGCAAGGCCAGGCAGGCGACGTGATTGCCCTGCGACGCGCCGTTAGTCAAGAACCACGTCCGTCGCGCGCCCCACGCCTCAGCCGCCAGGCCCATGGCCTGCTGGAGCGGGCTCGGCTCCGTCGACCCGGGTTCGGGGAGGTCGACCCCCTCGGTGAACATCGGGATATCGACGGCGAGAAGCTCTGGGCCGGCGAGCGAGGCGAGGCAGGGGTGGTGCTCCGGCTGATCCTGGTGCCCCGGGACCCCGAGGCGAGTCCAGGCGCCGGCGGCGTTGCGATGCAGGGCGTCGGCATAGGGGGCTGGAGGTGCGTCCGTCATTTCCCCATCCAATCGTTCGGGTCCGTACGTTATCGACTTGCCCCCGGTAGATCCGGCCAATCGGCCTCCGGGACCGCCTTCCATGACCACAATGGCCTCACACGTCTACGTGAGGAGTCCCATGCGCACCACCACCCGCCGCTCCCCGAGGGGCCTGATCGCCCTCGGTGCCCTCGCGGCCAGTTCTGTCCTCCTCGTCGCCTGCGGCGGGGGCAGCTCGTCGAGCACGAGCTCATCCGCGGCGCCCGCCGAGTCCAGCGCCGCGGCCGAGACCAGCGCCGCCCCGGCGCCGGAGTCCAGCAGTGCGGCACCCGCCGCGGACGGCCTGCTCGGCCAGATCCTGGAGACCGGCGTGCTGCGCGTCTCGACCGACCCGGCGTACCCGCCGCAGTCGTCCTACGACGAGGCCACGGGTGAGTGGCAGGGCTTCGACATCGACGTGGCCAACGAGATCGCTACGCGCATGGGTGTCGTCACCCAGT
>VGBQ01000088.1 GCA_016870425.1 Actinomycetota bacterium
CGTCGCGCACCAGCGGGGCGTCCGGGGAGGCTGCCTGCTCGGGGTTGACGATCGGCGGCAGCTGCTCGTACTCCACCACGATCCGGCTGCAGGCGTCCTTGGCGATGTAGGGATCGTCGGCGATGACCGCGGCGACCTCCTGGCCCTGGAAGCGCACCTTGTCGGTGGCCATGACCGCCTGGGTGTCGTAGGACAGCGTCGGCATCCAGGCCAGGTTGCGAGCGGCCAGGGTCTCGCCGGTCATGACCAGCCGGACCCCGGGCACCTCCCACGCAGCGGAGGTGTCGATGGACTTGATGCGCGCATGCGCCACCGGGCTGCGCAGGATCTCCATGTGAAGCATGCCCGGAAGCACGACATCATCGATGTAGCGGCCCTTGCCGCGGATGAAGCGGTTGTCTTCGACGCGACGGCGGCTTGCGCCCATCCCGCCGATCTTGAGTTCGTCCAGCGCCATGGCGTCTCCTACTGCTCTCTCATTTTGTCGGCGGCCCACAGGACCGCCTTCACGATGTTCTGGTAGCCCGTGCATCGGCAGATGTTGCCCGAGAGTGCCCAGCGGACGTCATCCTCCGTGGGGTTGGGGTTGCGCTGCAGAAGGGCCTTGGCCGCCAGCATCATCCCCGGGGTGCAGAAGCCGCACTGCAGGCCGTGCTCCTCCTTGAAGCCCTCCTGGATTGGGTCGAGCTGCTGCGCGGAAGCGAGACCCTCGACGGTCTCGACCTCGCGCCCATCGGCCTGGACCGCCAGGACCGTGCAGCTCTTGGCCGGGCGCCCGTTGATGAGCACGGTGCAGGCACCGCAGCCCGTGGTGTCGCAACCGACGTGGGTGCCGGTCAGCTGCAGCCCCTGACGGATGAGATGGGCCAGGAGCAGTCGCGGCTCGATGTCGAGCGTCTTCTTCTCTCCGTTGACCGTGATGGTCACGCGTCGAGTCGGCACGCCCTCCCCGGGCGCGTCGGGGATTACCTCGTACAGGCTCGTCATGTCAGGCCGCCTTCTGCTCGGTCTGGGCAATGCTGGTCAGGATGCGCGTGACGAACACCGTGACGACCTGGCGCTTGTACGCCGCGGAGCCGCGATGATCGGTGCGCGGGTCGGCCGCGCCGGCGACGGCTTCGGCAGCCGCCGCGATGGTGCCGGCGTCGAGGGTCTTGCCGACCAGCGCCGCCGAGATCTCGGCATTGGCGTCGATGGTCTTGCCGCCCACGCCCGCGAGCGCGCAGCCGGCCCGGGTGACCGTGGCGCCGTTCATGTCGAGCGCGATGGCCACCGAGGCGGTCGCGAAGTCGCCGATGCGACGTTCGAGCTTGAGGTAACCACCCTTGGCGGTGCCCTTGACCGGCGGGATGATCGCCTCGACCGCGATCTCGTTGTACGCCAGGGCGTTGGTGAAGGGCCCGAGCACGAAGTCCTTCATCGCGATCTCGCGCCGTCCGTTGGGCCCCTGGGCAACGATGCGGCCGTCCAGGGCGATCATCGTGGC
This sequence comes from Actinomycetota bacterium, assembly GCA_016870425.1. Classification (GTDB taxonomy): domain Bacteria; phylum Actinomycetota; class Actinomycetes; order S36-B12; family S36-B12; genus Mxb001. Next base: position 1,487 of record VGBQ01000088.1, read on the forward strand.
GGCCCAGTCTCCCTGGGGATCCGCATGGCACACCGAACCCACGAAGGTCCCGCGGGTGCGCACGAGCGGATCGGCGACGAGGGCGGCCGCGGAGGCCAGTGTCGGGTGGGACTTCGCGAGGTCCTCGGAGAACTCCAGGTCCTCGTGCCGCACGAGAGCGCCGATGTGGAGGGTGCCGTCGGGGTCCGTGCGCATGTAGTCAAGGCCCGGGATGTTGTTGATGTCCACGATGCGCTCGGGAGATGCGAATCTCAACTTGAGCATCGGGATGAGGCTCTGGCCGCCGGCAAGGAGCTTGGCCTCACCGTTGCTGCGATCGAGGATCGCGATCGCTTCGCCGACCGAAGACGGAGCGTCGTAGGCGAATCGTGATGGATACATAGGTTCCTCTCGCGGGGGATCTCAGGCCTGGCCCTGATCGCGCACGGCGACAGGCAGGGAGTCGGCATCGGGATCAGGACGGGGCTCTTGGTGCGGCGGCCAGGGGCCCTGCACGGGCTGTCCCGCCACCTTTAAGAACTCAACGAACTCCGGCCAGGCCCACACGGTGGGGCTGTCACCCTCCTTAGGCGAGTTCTCGATCAGCGCGTACAGGCGCGGATTGCCACGCTCGTGACCGGTGGATTCGACGGCCATGCCCTACTCCTCTCTGAGGCGGAGTCATTTCGGGCAAACTACTACTCACAGGGGGGTCCGCAACCGGGCAATGACCAGACTGGGACGACCACGATGGGGCCGGAGGTTAGTCAGCCCGCTCAGCCAGGATCTCCGCCACGATGGATACGGCGACCTCGGAGGGGTTCCTGCCGCCGATAGGCAGGCCTGCCGGTCCGTGCACCCGGGAGAGGTCGGTGACCTCCCGGTAGGCGAGCCAGTCCGCCCGTGCCTGCTGCATCGCCGGGGAGCCCAGGGCTCCGATGTAGCCGGCCGCAGACTCCAGGGCGGCCATGAGGCAGCGGCTAGACGTCTCCACGTCGTGGCCCATCACGACGATGGCGTCGAGTTCGGATAGGCCCGCGGCCAGCCCCGCCACTATCTCCGGGCGCGTCTCGATCACCACGCGCCAGCCCATGAGCCGGCCTTGGTCGGCAAGGGCCTCGGCAAAGGGGCCGCCACCAGCGACCACCAGACGCTCGACAGGTGCCAGCACCGTGACCAGGCCCCCCTCCGTCGCGACCACGGTCGGGCGGGCATCGGCGAGGAGCTGTCGCTCGCGCTCGTCCGCGCCCTCCCACGAGGTGATCCCCACGGAGGTGACGACGTCGTCCTGCAGGTTCGTCGTGATGGCGACGGGGCGCCGCTCGAGCAGCAGCGACCAGATCTGCGCGGGGAACTGCTCCGCGGGCACGATGAGGAACTCCACGGGTGTCCCCGCGGGCAGTCCGCACACCACGCTCTCGAAGTCCGTGACGCGGTGGGTGAGGTGTCGCCCCTGGGGCAGACGTCGCTCGGCGGCGTCGGAGAGCAAGCCGTCGAAGGCCCCGCCCGCCAGCGATCCGATCCTGCCGCCACCCGGGGTGAAGGCAAGTGCGTCGTCGGAGACCACGGGCGACGTCATCCAGGCGACATCCGCACGCGTGCCAGAGCGCGCGCAGGCCGCCACGCTGAGGGCTACGTCGTACACGGCGGTGAGTCTACGACGGTTGCGTGTGCCTCACCACATCCGAGAAGCGAGCTCCGCGCCGAGGCCGTGCATGCGGTCGAACGCATCAGCCACGCGGTCGACTCCGGCCTCCCAGGTCGCGATCGCGGCGTAGGCAACCATGTCGCTCTCACCCCGCACCGCACCCATATCGGCCCGGATGCACGTATCCGTCCCTGTCTTGCTCCACAGTCGCACCGGCCCCGACGTGTGAGCGAGTGGGTCGAGTCGGAAGGGTGCTGCGACCAGGCTCAGGTCGACGCCCATCAGGAGCCACCCCTCGACCACGCGGGCGGCCTGCGAGCTCAATCCCGCCACCACTCCCCCGTCGGCCGACACGTGGATGCGGCGAGCGACCTCAGCGAGTTCACGCGCGGTGCCCGTCGAGAGGGTGACAGCATCGGCGGCCGTGCGGACATCGCGGACCCGATCGTGGAGACCGCTGTCCGTGCATCCGAGCGCCTCGGCCCGTGCGGCAACCGACCCGAGGCCGACGAGGTCGATCAGCACGTTGGTCGCCCAGTTGTCGCTCACCGCGGCCACAAGGACACAGGCGTCCACGAGGGGCAGTGAGGTGTGAGCGAGGTGTTGCCAGAGTCCGGAGTCGGCCACCTGCAGTCCCGGCTGCCGGACGAGCGGAGCTAGTGGATCGAGCCGGCCATCGCAGATGCGCTCCGCGATCTCGCACAGCAAGAAGACCTTGCCGATGCTCGCCGTCGGATGGAGGCGGCCGGCGTCGCATTCCTTCACGACGTCGCCGCGTCGATCGAGGACGCAATACGACCACGCCAGCCCCACGGGCGCAGTCTAGGAAGCCCTCTCGCGGCCCCGGCTGATGACCGGTCAGGGACCGCTGCGCGCCTTCACGTGGCGCATTGCGTCGCGCACAGTGGTGGAGACGCCCGGCGCACCGGGTGTCCCTCCGCGTCGATCGGCGTCGACAACGCGTCATCCTTCACGTCCAACGGCACCTCCTCCGCGGGCTGGACCAGGGTTCACGACGACATGCACACGGCCTCGTGGACCTTCAACATCATGTCACTTCAGTCGGCCAAACCAGGATCGGTCTACCTCAACGTCGACGCACTGGTCTCCAATCGCGTCGAGGGTGGTTCGGGTTACTCGGCCAAGAGCGTGCGCTTCACTGCCCGCTGCGGTGATGCGCGACAGACGATGGCGGTCAAACTCGTCAATCCCTTCCGTCCGATGTTCGCGGGCAACTCGCTGGGCATCGGCTGGGCGGCTTCGGGTCACAGTTCGTCACCGCTGCGCACGGCCAAGTTCGCGGGGTGCACCGAGATCACGGTGACGACGGCCGGTGCCTACGCCCGAGACAGGGCTATCGGCTTCAGGCAAAGTTCAGTCTCTCTCGGGTTCAGTTAGGGGAACCAAGAGCCGCAGGTTCGCCGGCGGACGTGGATCCGGTCAGGAGTCGCGGGACCGTCTCGCTGACTACTTCACATCCAACGGGGCAGACCACAGGGAGTACACGACCGGACCCCACGCACCGCTGCCGGACTGGTACCACAGAGCGACCTGAAACTCGGTGCTCCCGGACGAGAACCCTTTGAGGTTGCACGACCAGTTCGCCGAGTTCTTGGCATTCTTCTGATAGAGACACTGCGGGGTGCCCGTCGAATAGATCATTGGCTTGGTGCACTGGCCATTGGACGTGAGGATCCGGAAGTAGACCTCGTAGCCCAAAGGGAAGACGGAATTCGACCAATTCCAGGACACCGTCGCCTTGCCCTTGATGGCGCCACGCTTCTTGGCGCTCACGTTGGTGGCCAATACAGGTGCCGGAAAAGACGGATTGACCAGTTCCGGCGAGCACTTCGTGGTGGCCTTCGCCGTGTGGTGCGTCGTCGCCTGGGCAGGGGTCGCCATGAGAGCACCGGCGAGCACCATGGCGGTGGCACACGCGCACGTAGCGAGCGCGGCCCTGGACGACTGGGATAGGAAGGTCATCTGGGATAGGAAGGTCATCGCGTCACGCTCCTCTACGCAGCATCAAGTTGGTCAGCTACGTCACATTCACGGAGGCGGACCAATCGGAGTACACGACCGGGCCCGAGGGTCCGGAGCGCTTTCCATACCACAGCGCCACCCGGAACTCCGTGCTCCCCGAATTCAACCTCTTCAGTTTGCACATATAGCCCTGGGCCTTCAGCAACGGGCAACCGCCCGGCTTCTGTTCGAATTCTTGCGTGCACTGGCCATCCGAGGTCAGGATCTGGGCCCAAAGGGTGTAGCCCGAAACCTCATAGGAATTGGATGCGGCCCAGTAGACTCGGGCCTTCCCACGCTCCACGCCACTCTTGCGCGCGGTCACATCGGTCGCCGCAGACGGGGTCGGGATTGAGGTGTCGCCCGTAGGATTCGTCCCACAGTACTGGCTCTTGACCTTGATGTTGGCCTGGGCCGGCGCGGCCGTGACCACAGGAAGGAGCAAGCCGACCACACCCAGGGACATGGCAAGCAGGGACATGGCCACGGGGGACCTGGACGGGCGCGTAAGGATGTGCATAGTTTCAGGCTCCTTCCCTGCCGCCCTCAGGAGCGGTCATTTGACGTTCACCGCATTGGACCACGCCGAGTAGGAGGCGGGACCGGGCGTGCCCTTATTCGCATACCAGTACACCACTTGGAACTCGGTGCTACCCGAAGGCACACCCGTGACGACGCGCGAAAGGTCTGACGAATCTGCGGCCTTCGTGCACTCGCCTCCCGACGTCGCAATCTGCCACCAGAGATGATACCCCTTGAGCCCTGCCGGCGGGGACCAGAAGACCTTCGCCTTGCCCTTGATGAGGCCGTACTTCCGTGCTTTCACATCGGTCGCCGCAGACGGGGTCGGGATTGAGGTGTCGACCGTGTTTATGGTCCCACAGTACTGGCTCTTGACCTTGATGTTGGCCTGGGCCGGCGCGGCCGTGACCACAGGAAGGAGCAAGCCGACCACACCCAGGGTCACGGCCAGCAGGGACACGGGCACGGGGGACCTGGACGGGCGCGTAAGGATGTGCATAGTTTCAGGCTCCTTCCCTGCCGCCCTCAGGAGCGGTCATTTGACGTTCACCGCATTGGACCACGCCGAGATGGTCACGGGGCCGGCAGCACCTGTCGCGTCCTGGTACCAGAGCGCGACCTGGAACTCAGTGCTGCCCGAGGGCAGTCTCTTCATCTTGCATGCCCACGTCGAGCCCTTCTTGAATTCCAGGCAGGTCCCACCCGTCTTGTATTCCTTGCTGCTGGTGCAGCGGCCGTCGGACGTGAGGACTCGGAAGTAGAGCGTGTAGGGGTTTGGATAGCGCTGGTTCGACTGCGACCACGTGACCTTGGCCTTGCCCTTGATGGCGCCATACTTAGCCGCGGTCACACTCGTGGCAGCCGTGGGAGTGGGAATGGCAGTGTTGACCTGCCCCGGGGAGCAGTTGGTCGTGGTCTTGTCGGCATCATCCGCCCCTGCCGGACCGGCATACACGGCCGGGATGAGGACGACGGCTAGCGCCGCCGTCGCGGCTAGCTTGGACACGACCACGAAGCTCTCACCCTTCCGCGCATGCTTTAGTTGAGTTCTACACCACTGCGGCCCGCGAAGGAAATCGAACCATGGGCGGTTAGGGCGACCCCGGGGCCTTCACGCATCGCGACCGAACGCGCCCCTCATCCTTGAAGGCTGCGGCGCTCCACTCGCTGGGCGACAACGATCGACATGGTGTCGACGTACCCACGAGTGATCCGGCCCACGCCCCGTGTTCCTTCGCTGGAGGCGAACGCCACACCCACGATCGACGTCCCGGCGAGGTAGTAGCTGACATACGAATCACCGACGAAGGCAAACTTCGTATCAAAGGCCTTGACAACAACGTCGAAATCGAGGAACAAGGTCAAGCCCGCCCTGCCGTAGAGCGGCCGGGTCTGGCTGACCGTGGTGTTGACCACCATCCTGGTGGAGATCCCCTCATCGGACAGATCCACCTCGATCCGTCCCTCGCACTGCGCCGCCAGGGAATTGAGGTTGTTCCAGGCGCGCACGGCCGCGTCACGCGAGCTGTACTGGTAGATGTAGGAACCGATATCGGTGTTCTTTCGCAGGTCGACCGACGAATACATCGACTGGCGCGCCTGCTTGCCCTCGAGGGGTTCGCCACTGCGATCCAGGCACAATCCGGGGGAGTCAGCCTCGCGTCCCTTGCGGAGGACCTGCCGTGCCACCGGCGTGGTGCCGCGAGACATCCATTGCGGTACATCACCGGCAGCGAGTGAGGACGCCGCCAAGCGGAGATCGTTCACGGGGACGTACACGGCCGCCTGAGCCGGTTGGGCGAGCGCCATCGGAAGGGTGATGGCCACGGAGGCGGCCACGGCGAGCACAGGTCGCAGAAGGGGGGTCATGGGATGACCCCACCAGAAACGCCACCCCTGGTCAACCCTCGGCGCGCGCAGGAAATCCAGACCGCGACACTCCCGATCGACAGGCCGACGCAGGCCACCAGCAGTGCAGCCTCAACGGAGACGAATGTCATGAGTAGGGCCCACAGCAGCAGGCCGATGGGGTCGCAGACACCCTTGACGAAGCTCAGGGTCGCCACGGCCTCTCCGTCCGGTGCGCCAGACGTGACCGCCGCGTCGATCTGCAGTGCTTTCGCCGTGAAGCGAGCGGCCCCGAATCCGAGCCCGACGAGGATCCAGGCGGCGAGCTCGCGCTGCCCTGTCCAGATAAACGACGCAAGGGCGAAGGCGAGGAGGCATCCGGCGCACGCCAGCCCGCAGATGGCCGCGGCAGGGAGCGACCGTAGGCGCCGTTGCAGGAGCGTGACGAGCAGGGGTGCGAAGACCTCTCCCACCGCACTCCCCGCCATGAGGAGGCCGGCCCCCGGCAGGAGAGGGACCTCGCGCAAGTCCGATGTGATGGGGACGATGAGGGAGAGAAACGGCAAGGCAAAGACGGACAGGGTGCACGTGACGGCCACGGTCGCGCGCAGCGGACCCGGCGTCCTCACGTGCTGGAGCAGCGTGCTGTAGGCACGACCTCCGCGCTGCTGCCCCTTGGGGAACGCGCCACGCGGTGCGACAGTGGCCAGGACAACCACCAAGGGAATCACGAGGAGGCCGCGCGCGAAGATGCCGACGCCCGGTGGCACCGACAGCAGGAGGTAGCCCCCCAGCAGCGAGCCTGCCGCCCAACTCAGCCCCATGATGACGGACAGTCGTGCATACGCACCCGCCATACTGTGCCCGGACAGGTACGCGCGGCACAAGAGTGGAGCGAGCACAGCGCTCATCGCAGACATCACGCCCATGACGGGCACGGCCGCCAGGAGCGCCGGATAGGGCGGCAGCCCCGCGAAGAGGGCGAGGCTGAGAGCTCCCCAGACTAGTGCCGCGCCCGAATCTGCCACGACGTAGAGGCGTCGGTATCCCCAGCGTGCTGCCCATCCGGGGACGTGCGGCACGGTGAGGACGCTGGCGACCAACAGCAGGGTGATCATGGTGGCGGTGCGAAGCGCCCCACGGCTCGGGTCACTGGTGGTGGCGATGTACGTGGCTTCCAGGACGCCCACCGCGGAGCCCACAGTGGCTAGCGCAGTTCCCGCGTAGAAGAGCGGCGCCGCCAGGCGCTGCGGCTCGGACACGGTGCACCGCCCCCTTGCTCCTGCGCGACACTCGGTGGCCTACCGATCGAACTCGGTCTCGGAGTGCAGGGTAGCGGCTTCGCGAGGCACTCCCTTGACTCACCCGCAACGGGCCTCTGTGCGCAACGAAGATGCAACCCCTTGACCCCAGAAATTGTCCATCACGACGATGAGACGACTCGAACAATCTCTACGGAGGTGTCATAAAGGTACGCCGAGCCACAGTCGACTTCGTGCACCTTTGGGTTGGTGAGGATCTTGATGGCGCGGCCTTCAGCAGCGCTGCCGTGCCATCAGCCGAAAGGAATGCCGACGAGACCCTGTTGCATTTGGTCGCTAACGTGAGCCATCAATGCCAACTCTCCAGGCTCATTGAAGACCAGCACCTTATCGCCGGCGCCCATGTTGCGAAGCCCGGTGCGAGATCGAGCGACCTCTCCTCCACCACGGCGTTCACCTGGGTGTGTGATCCGGAGAGGTCGAGCGCAAGGAGTAGGGGTCAGCGGACGCGTCGGATAACGGTGTCGGCCCGGGGCTTGATCGTCATCGACCGGCCCAAATGACGAATGGTTACCGAGTTTCCCTGCGGCACGAGAACGATGGTGCGGTCGTCGAAGTGCTGTTCCCTCGTCGCCGCTTTGGCGCTGATGGTTGATCCAGGAGGTGCCGAGACCGACACCAGCCAGGGTCGGACCTTCACCTTCACTCCCGGGACTGTTGGGATACGCAAGCCCTTGCCGCGCGGATTGCCCGCCATGCGGGGCCCACCTGGACCCCAGTAAATGCGACGAGCATCGACGGTGACGGTGCCAGCCTTAGCTCGGAATTGGGAAAACTGAACGTGCATGAAGGGGTTAAGAAGCCGTGTGCCCGGATTGCATCCGGGCAGGAAGATGCACGTAGCGCACATATTCTGGCGTGGACTCAGCCGTGTTCCCGGGCCACCTCTCGGCGTCTGCGGGTCAAGATGGCGCTCGTAGCAGGACTCGCAAAACTCGACACCGGAGAGATTGATGCGCGTGGGGGCGGCGGAGCCACCGTGAACGATGGTGAGCAAGGGTGCACCAGCGGCTTCCGGGAAGCCCACCATTGATCCCTCGACGGAGACCCTGCTTCCCGCCGCGATAGCCAGGGTAGTCGCGGCTCCGCCTCGAATCACCGAGTCGTGAACCTCCACGTTTTCGCTGTCAATGGCGAGTCCTGCGTCTGCCTCGCCCCGGATGTCGATCCCCTGCAGGGTCACGTCATCGGCGTCGATCTCCAGGCCCGCCGACTCTCCCTCCTGGGATTCAACCCACACGTTTTCGATATCGGCGCCGTCGACCTGGACGGCCACGCCCTCGTCGAGCATCAGCGGATCATCCGGATCACCGGCAAACTCGCCTGTGTCGAGAAGTTCCTCAAGCAAGGTGTCGGGGTCGTCATCAAAGACGAGCCCTGGATCTGGATCATCGCCGTCAGGCGGCGGGTCATCAGGCGGCGGGTCATCAGGCGGCGGGTCATCAG